>DASRNC010000183.1:0-3473 GCA_035647595.1 Bacillota bacterium
GTATATAAACTATTTATCAGATTGTATAAGACTATTAAATACTGGCGGCATCTTAATTTGTGATGATGTCCTCTTTTATGAGATGATTGCGAAAGTTAGATTAAGAAACAAAGGTCAAACAACAATAGTAAAGAGGATGCGTAGGTTTTTAAAGGCTGTATCCAACCATCAATGGCTGGACACGACCATCATTCCTATTGGACATGGTGTATCTTTAAGTGTTAAGAAAAGGCCTGATAGTTCACTTTAAACAAATTGTATTATGGGTAAATGGAAAAGACTAATATAGGAGTGTAATAGATGAACAAACCAGAGATTTTAGCACCAGCAGGCAATTTGGAGAGACTCAAGATAGCTATTGCCTATGGCGCAGATGCTGTTTATATGGGGGGCAAGCAATTTGGCTTAAGAGCCTTTGCTAACAACTTTACACCTAAGGAGATGGAAGAAGGGGTAAGGTATGCCCACAAAAGGGATAAAAAAGTCTATGTTACCTTAAATATATTCCCTCGTAATGAGGACTTTGATGGGATGGAAGAATACCTTAAGACACTATCTAGCATGGGCGTAGACGCTCTTATAGTGTCTGACCCAGGCATACTTACCCTAATAAAAGAAAGTGCCCCAGAGCTTGAGATCCATATGAGTACTCAGGCTAATAATACCAACTGGCGGAGTGCTAACTTTTGGCATCAACTTGGAGTAAAGCGCATAATATTAGCCCGCGAGCTATCTTTAGGTGAAATAAGAGATATAAGGAATAAGACACCAGATTCCCTAGAATTAGAGGCTTTTGTCCACGGTGCAATGTGTATGTCATACTCTGGCAGGTGTACTATCAGCAATTACCTAACAGGCCGTGATGCCAATAGGGGGGAGTGTGCTCAACCATGCAGGTGGAAATACCATGTGGTAGAAGAAAAAAGACCAGGTGAATATTTCCCACTAGCGGAGGATGACAAGGGAACCTATCTGTTTAATTCAAAGGATTTGTGCATGATAGGGCATATACCAGACCTTGTTGGGACAGGCTTGGCAAGCCTAAAAATAGAAGGAAGAATGAAAACCAGCTACTATGTAGCAAACGTTGTCAGTGCCTACAGAAAGGAGCTTGACCGATATTTTAGAGGTAAAGAAGAATATCAGTATCAGAGTAATAGCCTTGTAGAGCTTGGTAAGGCGAGCCACCGCCCATTTACCACTGGTTTTTATTATAATGAGCCTGATAAGTCATTAACAGAGTATAAGAGTAGCAATTACATCAGGGATTATGACTTTGTAGGTCTTTATGTTAACTATTTAGGGGATAAAAATTTGATGCTAGTAGAGCAGAGAAACTCTTTTTCAATTGGAGACGAGCTGGAGATTATGCAGCCAAATGAGGATTTTTTATCCTATGAAGTTAAGGCTATGTACAACGAAAACTTAGAGCCCATAGAAATAGCACCACATCCACAGCAAAAGATATATCTTCCTATTGACAGGGGACTAAAGCCCTGGTCTATTTTTAGGAGAAAAAAGTGACCACACTTTCATAATACAATTCCATATGGTGGAATAATGCAGGCGACCGGGGGAAATAATCATATTTATCCCGGGTTTTTTTATAGCTTAATTTATGGAAGGTGATAATTGTTGAAGTCTGCTAATCTTTTAAAACGCTCAATATATATGGCCTTGGTCGCTACAATAATTATGGGGGTATTGACCGCTAGATTGTTCCTAATTCAGGTAATTCACGGACCACGTTATAGTAAAATGGCCCTTCCCCAACAGACTCTATCTATTCCAATTGAGGAGATTAAAGGTAACATTACTGACAGGAACGGTATTCCACTTACTGGAATAGATACTGAATATGAGCTCATAGTAATACCTAAATCAATGGAGCATGAAACTGAGGCCTATGATGCTGTCTACAGGCTGACACAAAGAGAAAAAGAGAGTCTTCCTGTCACCTCACATTACATACTGCAGGTTGTAAATAAGGACCCAATGCTACTTTACGACATAGAGTCTGGTAAATATAGGGGCCTAATTATTAAAAAAAATAATATACGGTACGGTAAATCCTCATTAGCACGGCACCTTGTAGGATATATTAGAAAATCTGACAATAAACCATTAAGCGGGATAGAAAAGGCCTATGGTGACTTTCTGCACCCTGGCGAATATAAAGTCTTACATGCTCTAGCTTACAACAAGGATGCTGTTTTGCCTAATTATAGGTATGTAATTTCAGAACCCGAAAGTGATTACCAGGATGTCAGGTTAACACTTGATTTCCACATACAGGATGCCCTAGAAAATATTTTGGATATATACACTGATCATAAGCACGGAGGAATTGTAGTTGAAGTAGGATCAGGTGAGATCCTTGCCCTTGCAAGTAGACCTCATTTTGATCAAAACAATCCAACAAAGGGGGATGACAGCCAAATATCAGAGTTGTCTATACCCTTAAACCCATATCCTCCTGGGTCTATTTTCAAGCTCGTCGTAGCAGCCGCTGCACTAGAGTCAGGAAAATATAATGAATACAGTATGTTTCATTGTAAGGGTGGCATTCAAGTAGGAAGTCATTTTGTCAGGTGTCATGAATCCACAGAAGGGCTTGGTCATATCACATTCAAAGAGGCCTTTGCATACTCCTGCAATGACACATTTATCAAGATTGCTAGCGATTTAGGTGGCGATGTGATTGTTGACATGGCCGAGCAGCTAGGCTTTGGAACCCCCCTTGATATAGACCTGCAAAACGCTAGTGGCCAGTTTGGTAGCAAGGACACCTATATAGGTTCAGGCATATCTAATCTAGCAATTGGACAAGGAGATGTCTTAGTTACACCGCTCCAGGTTGCAGATGCCCTTTTGACTATCATAAATGATGGTGAAAAAAAGAGGCTGTCCCTTGTTAAGGGGCTGGTAAGCCCTAATGGAGAGTTTGAAAGTAATGATAAGCCTATTATAAGCTCTAAAAGGATACTTTCTTCAAATACTGCAAGAATCTTAAAAAGGTGCATGGTCGATACTGTAGAATATGGTACAGGCACCATAGCACGTGATTTAGAAATCGGTGGCACAGCAGGTAAAACAGGCACACCAGAGGTATCATCTGATGCGAATGACTCCACCATGTATGGTTGGTTTGCTGGATACTTCCCTGTTGAAGAGCCCAGATATATAGTAGTAATAATGAGCAAAGAGGAGGGGGTAGCAAGTAAAACTGCAGCTCCAGTATTCCATGATATAGCCCGAGCCATATGGCAATTAGAAAAAGAATTTGGTGAAAAAAAATAAAATCCATATAGCTGTCCTTAAATTGGCCCGTCATGCACCTTCAAGGGAAAGAATTCATATAATAAAAGGCAGGATTCTTTTGGAGGTGGCTTAATGATTGAAATATCAACCGGATTGTTAGTTTTAATCAAGTATTTTTATTTCTTGGCCCATATATCAGGTAACACCTCATT
>DASRNC010000184.1:0-6436 GCA_035647595.1 Bacillota bacterium
CAATGGAAGATAGACAGCATCGTATTTTTAGAGAATATAGACCCCGCCGAAATTAAATAGACTCATGAGTTTTTGCGGATGAGGAGCCTATAGAAAACATAATATGTTTTGTAAATGGAGGCATATATGTTCATCGGTAGTATTAGGGTTGAAAACAAGGTATTCCTAGCCCCAATGGCAGGCGTAACAGACAAGGTATTCCGTATGCTTTGCAGGGAGCAGGGTTGCGGGCTGGTTTACACTGAAATGGTTAGCGCTAAGGGCTTGTATTATGGTAGTGGGAGAACTGCTGACCTACTAGACACCCACCTAGACAAGGGCCCTGTCGGAGTACAGATTTTTGGTTCTGACCCGGCAATTATGGCCCAAATGGCAGAAAAAATATGCCAGTATGAGATTGATCTGATTGATATAAACATGGGCTGTCCTACGCCAAAGATCGTTAAAAACGGCGAGGGTAGCGCATTGATGAAAAACCCTAAGTTAGCAGGGGAGATAGTAAAAGAAGTGGTCAAAGCCTCAAGCAAGCCGGTGACGGTTAAGATGAGGAGTGGCTGGGATGATGATTCGATCAATGCTGTGGACCTTGCTATGATTGTAGAGGATGCTGGGGCAACTGCGGTAACCCTCCATGGAAGGACTAGGGGGCAGTTTTACTCTGGCAAGGCTGACTGGGGCATAATAAAAAAGGTCAAGTCCAAATTGACTATACCCCTTATAGGTAATGGCGATATATTCTCTGCCAAGGCGGCATCGGACATCTTAGACCAGACCGGCTGTGACGCTATAATGGTGGCAAGGGGTGCCCAGGGTAACCCTTGGATTTTTAGAGAGATAGGGTCCTATTTAAATAAGGAAGAGATAATAAGTCCACCTGGCCACGAAGAGATAATAAGCACTGCATTGAGGCATCTAAGGCTATTAGCGGAAGATAAGGACGAAAGAATCGCAGTAAATGAAATGCGAAAGCATATAGCCTGGTATATAAAGGGCTTGAAAAATGCAGCGGGAATAAAGAGGACCATAAACAAGTCAGGCTCTCTTGCTGAGATAGAGGATGTACTAGGGGCATATCTAAATGAACTAGATAATGGGATTGAAAGTCAAATTAAATAAAGGGGAACCACTTTAATTGTTAAGCCTGTTCACAAACAATTCTAAATGGGGTATTATATGTATGTAGAAAGCCTTTACACGTAAAGGATTTTCTCGATAGTATTTTATAGGTCGGGGGAGGCGAACTTTTGAAAAGAATTGTTAGTGTCAGCCTGGGGTCATCAAAGCGGGACCATAGGGCGGATTCCATTTTTAGTGGAGAGAAATGCCAAATACAACGAATGGGTACCGATGGAGATGTGAAAAAAGCCATTAGGCTTATAAAAGATCTTGATGGCAAGGTAGATGCCTTTGGTATGGGAGGTATAAGCCTTTATTTGTATGGAAAAAACAACCACAGGTACACACTTAGGTCAGCCCTGCCCATGCTTGGGGCTGTCAACAAAACGCCTATAGTGGACGGTTCGGGATTAAAAAACAGTCTAGAGGCTAATGTTGTTAGGTATTTAAAAGAAGGCCTGGGTATTCCGCTAGAGACAATGAAGGTATTCATGGTATGCGGCATGGAACGCTTCGGTATGGCAGAAGCATTCCCAAGGCTGGGAAGCAGGATGGTATATGGTGACATTATGTTTGCCATTGGCTTACCTGTCCCTATAAAAACCCTAAAGGGACTCCATGAAATAGCTGGCCTGCTTATGCCCATAGTAGGTAGGCTACCACTGAGGATGCTATATCCATCAGGACAAGGCCAGGAACAAATGAAACCAAAGTTTGAAAGCTACTACAATGATGCTGACATTATTGCTGGCGACTTTTTATATATAAAAAAGCACATGCCTATGTCATTAGAGGGCAAGATTATCGTGACCAATACTATTACGGAAAGGGACCTTCAGCTCCTCAAAGAACGGGGGGCCAAGATGCTTGTTACAACTACGCCAGACGTGGGCGGCAGGTCTTTTGGCACAAATGTGATGGAGGCTGTCGTTGTTGCTATTTTAGGTAAGAATCCATCCACTATAACAGCTAAGGAATATCAAAGGGTATTAAGTGATGAGGCATTTAGACCCCGTGTAGTATATTTCAATTAACTGGTGAATACATTACTATTGTCCGGATTATTAGATAATAGGAGTATTATAAATGGAAAGATTCGCAGTTATTTCTGTAGTTGACAAGGGTGAAAGAATCATAAAAAGCCATTCTTTGCTAAGGCGTTTGCCTGACAAGTATGCAAGACTTTGCTTGAAGTATATACCTGCACGCAAAACGGGACTTATAGTTGACAATGAAGAAAGCCTTGAACTGGGCTACATCATAGATGTACCTGGTTTTTTGTTGGATTGGAACAAGTTGACAAGGGCGAAAAGGTTGAAACATATTCTTGGCATAGAGAAGGTTCTTAAGGAGTTGGGTGTCAAACATTTATGCTTTCCTACACTATACCAGTACCTAACAGAGGAGGAGGTACTTTATTTAGAAGGCAGGGGTATCCTTGTACTTGACTGCTATATCCAAAGGCTGGCTGGACTCATACTTACATTAAAGCAGCTAGGTTTTATCATGCGGAGGGATATGCCTTTTATTGAGGTTGGCATATGGGGTGCCGATACTGATACAGGCAGGGCCTTCGTTGAAGCGATGGCAACAAGGGTCAACAATATGTGCATAGGGGGGAGCAATAGAAGGACCCTTGGCATATTGGCCGACCAGCTTCTCAAATCTACGGGCCTATCCTGTAGGGTGACTACAGATGTGCGAACATGCCTAAATAGCAAGCACGTAGCTGTCCTGGCTCAGCCTGTAGAGACAAGATACAACCTAGTCAGACCATCTTTTCATATAAATGCTTACAGGGAGCATAGGGGGCCGGGTCTAATGACTAGCACTGATGCAGGCATATATACTATTGATATGGGCTGGGTTGAATCCCCCCGGAATTTGTCTATAGACTTTAGATTAGAACCCTGGGAAGGTTTGGGTGTGCTAGAGGGCCTACTCTATAATGTCAGTAGGGTATACAGGGAGGATATAATAAACAAAAGGATTTCCTATGACCAGCTCACCCGGGTTGCTGCACTTTATGGCCTATACCCTTTAAGGGTGCAAGGCCTTGTGCAGGACGGTATAGGCGTACACTTTGACAGGGTTAGAATGGAATATTTTCGATATAGAAAGCGTTGGCTGAATAACAAAAGTACCAGCAGCAACAATACTCCTTGACAAAAGTAATATGGGTAATTATAATTAGTATTAAAAATTCTCACAGATTCCAAGTACTGCCGTAAAATTTGTGCAGTACTTTATTTTGACTAAAGAGACAAATTCAAATTATTGCATTGGGAGAATAAAAAAGCAAACCGGGTATATATTAGCATCATGTATTTTTTTGTTATAAAATAATGAAGGGGAGAATGGTTTATGACCTACAAGCAAACGGTTTTAACACTCAATGGTGTAGTAAAGTTGGAGCAGGAACTCAAACACCTAAAAACCGTCAAGCGCAGGGAAGTGGCTGGGCGCATAAAGCAGGCCATTGCTTTTGGCGATATTTCCGAAAACTCAGAATATGATGAAGCTAAAAACGAGCAGGCCTTTGTTGAAGGCCGTATTGTGAACTTGGAAAATATGCTCAAAAATGCTAAAATAATAGCTGACGAAGACATTAGTACGGATGTTGTCAGCATTGGGAGCATCGTAAAGGTGCTAGATGTTGAATTTGATGATACAATAGAATACACAATCGTGGGTTCTGCAGAAGCAAACCCATCACTTAACATGATCTCCAATGAATCTCCTGTGGGGAGAGCATTGTTGGGCCAGCCAAAGGGCACAGAGGTTGAGGCAAAGGTACCCGATGGTGTTATCAAGTTTAAAATATTGGAGATAAGAAAATAAAGGGTGTGTACAGGTGAGTAATTCAAAAAAAGATATTGCTACGGATGAACCTATGCAGGAAGAGGACATAGGAGAAATACTGAAAGTCAGGCGTGAAAAGCTTGCAAGGCTACAAAGTGAAGGTAGAGACCCTTTCCATATAACGGCCTTTAAACCAACCCATTATTCTGATTATATTTTAGAAAACTTTGAGAAAATGGATGGCCAAGGCGTAGTTTTAGCTGGCCGTATTATGTCAAAACGTATAATGGGCAAGGCTAGCTTTGCACATATACTCGATACAAAAGGACAAATACAGCTCTATGTCCAGGTAAATCAGCTAGGCGACCAGGCATACGATGAATTCAAGACCTATGATATTGGAGACATTATTGGGGTAGAGGGGCCTGTATTTAGGACGCGCAAGGGAGAAATATCCATAAAGGCAGGAAAGATAACCTTGCTTAGCAAATCATTGCAGCCCTTGCCGGAGAAATGGCATGGACTCAAGGACGTCGACTTGAGGTACAGGCAAAGATACCTTGACCTGATAGTTAATCCTGATGTCCGTCGCACCTTTGAAAACCGCTCTAAAATAATGCAGGGTATACGCAGCTTTCTCGATGAAAGAGGATACCTTGAGGTAGATACACCTGTCTTGCATACATTAGCAGGGGGTGCATCAGCAAAGCCATTTATAACTCATCACAACACACTTGGCCTAGATATGTATTTGAGGATCGCAACAGAGCTACACTTAAAGCGTTTGATAGTAGGTGGGTTTGATAGGGTCTATGAGATGGGCAGGATATTTCGAAATGAGGGCATGAGTATAAAGCATAACCCTGAGTTCACCACTATAGAGCTCTACCAAGCATATGCTGACTATAATGACATGATGGAACTAGCAGAAGACTTAGTTTCAAAGTTAGCTAAGGATATTACGGGGTCTGAGATACTAAGCTACCAGGGCGAAGAAATAAACCTTGGTAAACCCTGGACGAGATTGACCATGGTAGATGCAGTCAAACAATATACAGGAATAGATATGAATGCCATAGATACTGATGAGGACGCAAGGGCCGCAGCTGAGAGCATAGGAGTCCATGTTGAAAAAAAAGTTGTCTGGGGTGAAATATTAAATGAAATATTTGAGGAAAGGGTTGAGGATAAGCTGATTCAGCCCACCTTTATAACTGACTACCCAATTGAGGTATCGCCCTTGGCAAAAAGGATGAAAGAAGATCCAAGACTTACCTACCGGTTCGAGATCTTTATAACCGGTCGTGAGATAGGAAATGCCTTTTCAGAGCTTAACGATCCTATTGATCAAAAGGAAAGATTTATTGATCAAGTCAAGCTTAGAGAGGCTGGTAACGAAGAAACTGAGATGATGGATGAGGACTTTGTAAACGCCCTTGAGGTGGGTATGCCTCCTACTGGTGGGATGGGCATAGGTATCGACCGCCTAGTAATGCTATTAACAGATTCTCACTCCATAAGGGATGTTATCCTATTCCCGACAATGAGGCCCAAGGATGAATGAGCAGCTAGTCTTTTATCAACCTTAATAATGAACGAAATGTAAACTGTGCAGCCGGATTGCTTCGGCTGCTTGTCTTTTTTGGAGGCGGAATATATAATAATTGTATTCTAATGAATACCAATGATGTGTTAGCAGCAAGCAATGCTATACAGCCTAATTGAGGAAGTGACGTTAAATTGTTAAAAATCAAGCTAAATAAAGCTGTTTTAAAAAACCATATACAATATGACTTGTGGAAATATATCGTAGGTATTTTGGTGACGGCTCTTTTATGGAGTATGATAGTATCGGCAACTGCACCAAGGACACCAGCTGACAAGAAGGTGGACATATATATAGTGGGCGGTTTTATGTTTGATGAAACAGCAGTAGAGCTTGAACAAAGAATACTTGATGATTTTCCTGAGTTAATGGAGGTAAATATAATAAGCATAATGCTAGGCGGCGAATGGGATCATGTGGGGCGCCAAAGATATGCGACGATGCTCTACAGCAATTCGGGAGACATATTTATACTGGATACCGAAGAGTTTGAAGCTCTAGCAAAGGAAGGGGCCTTGCTCCCGCTAGACAATCAGGAGAGTATTAAGTCATATATGACCCAGGAACAGATAGTAGATGGAACAACAACCACATATGAGGACGATAGGCAAAAGTTATATGGGGTACCACTATTTGATTCCAAGCTCTTTTACGATATGTATGACATTAGTGATTCAGTTATGGGCGTAATGGTCTATAGTGGCAATATACCATATGCACTTGAGGTAGCTGAGTGGATTCTTGAAAAGAGTGAACAAGTAGAGGACGAGCAAGTAAATGGCGACCAAGACTAGGGCAGACAAGAGCTTGGCCAATAGACACACTAGAAGTTACCCTTACAATGTGTAAGGGGTGAAAAAATATGTTTTTAAAAACATCTTGATTAATAGGTACAAATATGATATATTATAT
>DASRNC010000185.1:0-6210 GCA_035647595.1 Bacillota bacterium
GCATCCCATGACCTCCATTGGGGGTTTTACCTCGAGAAAGCTTGGTATTCTTTCCATTGGTAGACCAATGACCATATGGGGGATACAAAGGAATTACAGTAAATTCATTGATTTAGTCAGTGGTGTTAAAGAAACTTTAAAGGCAAGAAGGGATAATTCTTGACTTAAAGAAGTATTTAGCAGATAATAAATACGTGGTCTAAATTAGTAGCAGGTACTATAAACAGATATCATAAAGGACAAGCGGAGTTGAGCCGATGAAAAAAAAGGATATAGAGGGTCATAGGATACTTGGTGTCGAGGCCAAATCAATAGCACAAGAAGCCGAGATAGAGCAGGGTGACATCCTGCTTTCTATAAATAACGAGAAGATTCACGACATACTTGATTTTATGGAGTTGACTGCTGAAGAAGAACTTATCTTGCTTATACAAAAGCAAAGCGGTGAGAAATGGGAAATTGAGATAGAAAAGGAAGCGGGAGAAGACCTGGGCATAACCTTTGAGTATGACTTACTTGATAAGGACAAGTCCTGCGAAAACAAATGCATCTTTTGCTTTATCGACCAAATGCCAGAAAACATGAGAAATAGCCTTTATTACAAGGATGATGACTGGCGGTTGTCGTTTTTAATGGGCAATTACATAACAATGACAAATATGACTCAACAAGATATAGAACGGATAATAGAAAAGAAAATCGGCCCATTATATATTTCAGTACATACAACCAACCCAGAACTTAGGTGTAGGATGCTAGGCAATAGGTTTGCAGGTGATGTATTAGAATATATTAATAGATTAGTCGAGGCAGGTATAAAGCTGCATTGCCAGATTGTATTATGTCACGGATGGAATGATGGTAAAGAGCTGGACCGCACCCTGGAGGATTTGTGGCCATTACATCCTTCGGTCATATCAACAGCGGTAGTTCCGGTAGGTTTAACAGCCTACAGAGACAATCTCCAGCCTATTTTACCCTATAATAAAAAAAGCTCTGGCCAGGTGCTAGACACTGTTGAGGCTTGGCAAAACAAATGTAGGGCTGAGTCAGGTACAAGCTTTATATATGCATCTGATGAGTTTTATATAGTAGCTGCTAGGGACTTCCCTTCCTATGATAGGTATGATGATTTTTCACAGATTGAAAATGGCGTGGGTTTGACAGTTCAGTTTCTGAAAGAATTTGAACAAGCTATGACAATGAGGCTAGGTACAGAACCTGCCCATAATAGGATAAGCATTATAACCGGTATGGGCGCATCGGATATTATCCAAAATTTAGCAGGCAGGATAGAAGAGAAATACCATATAGAGGTCAATGTTATCCCCATAGTAAATAGATTTTTTGGTGAAAGTGTGACGGTGGCGGGATTGATCACAGGTAATGATATAATAGGTGCACTTAGAGGAGAGAGCCTAGGAGCAGGAGTCCTTATACCCCAGGTTATGCTAAGGCGTGGTGAAGATGTATTCCTAGACGATGTTTCCCTTGAAAGCATATCTCAGGAGGCGGGTATAGATATAAAAGCAGTTAATGTCAATGGTCAGGCCTTTCTAGATGCTGTGCTAGGTATTGCATAAATAGAAGAGTAGTAGCTTTTAAAATAGAGTAGTTAACTAAGTTAGGACAGAAGTCATATTCGAGATAGATAGACTAGTTGGAGGTAAAACATGGCAAACCATATAGTTGCAGTAGTCGGCAGGCCAAACGTAGGTAAGTCCACACTTTTTAACAGGATTGCTGGCAAACGAATTTCAATAATTGATGATACTCCTGGTGTAACGAGGGATAGGATATATGCGGATGTAGAATGGCTAAACCACAGGTTCGCTTTGATAGACACCGGAGGTATAGAGCCAGGGAGCAAGGATAAACTTCTCCTGCAAATGAAAAACCAAGCCCAGCTTGCTATAGAGTCAGCAGATGTCATACTCTTTATCGTAGACGGCAAAGAGGGCATAACTTCAGCGGATACCGATGTTGCCAATATGCTGAGGAAATCAGATAAGCCTATTGTCCTTGTAGTTAACAAGCTGGATTCTTTAGCCGAGGAAGCTGCGCTTTATGAGTTTTACAACCTTGCAATTGGAGACCCTATCCCCATTTCAGCATCCCACAAAAGGGGTTTAGGAGACATGCTTGATCTTGTAGTAGGGCACTTTGATAAGACAGACTATGATCAAGAGGATGAGGATATAATAAAAATAGCTGTAGTGGGCAAGCCTAATGCAGGCAAGTCATCACTAGTTAATTACATGCTAGGCGAGGAGCGAACTATAGTCAGCGATATCCCAGGTACAACTCGTGATGCAATAGATACGGCCTTTGAATTAAATGGCCAGAAATATACTATAATAGATACTGCGGGTATACGTCGTAAAAGCAAGGTCAAAGGGCCATTGGAGCGCTATTCTGTACTTAGGGCACTCAGTGCAATCAGGCGCTGTGATATAGCCTTGATTTTAATAGATGCCACCGAGGAGGCAACTGAGCAAGATGAAAAGATTGCTGGCCTGGTCCATGAAGAGGGTAAGGGTTCAATTTTAGTAGTAAACAAGTGGGATTTGATCAAAAAGGAAACCGGCTCAATGAACCAATATCGAAAGCGGTTGATAAACCAGCTGGCCTTTATGACCTATGCCCCGACCCTGTTTATTTCAGCCAAAACTGGCCAGCGAGTTCAAAGAATTACAGAGCTTGTCGACTATGTACACAACCAATGTAGCTTCCGCATATCCACGGGTGTCTTAAATGACTGCCTTGCCGATGCTATGGCTATCAGCGAGCCTCCAACCAATAAGGGAAGAAGACTTAAGATATTTTATGGGACCCAGGTAGCAATCAAACCACCGACCTTTGTACTTTTTGTCAATGATTCAACCTTGATGCATTATTCATACGAACGCTATCTTGAAAATTATTTTCGCAAGACTTTCGGCCTAGAGGGTACTCCGCTTCGGATAATTGCTAGGGATAGGGACAAGCGGGGGGCGAAAACATGATATATGTACTAGCAGCGGTAATAGGATATGCTATCGGCAACTTTACAGCCTCATATTTTGTAGGCAAAGGTATGAAAAACATTGACATAAGGGAGCATGGGAGCGGCAATGCTGGAGCAACAAATACCTTACGTGTGCTAGGCATGAAGGCCGGTACCATAGTATTTGTCAGCGATGTAATAAAGGGTATTGTGGCAGCACATATTGGTATATGGTTAATTGGCACTCCAACTGGGGGATTAGTAGCAGGAAGCTTTGCAGTAATAGGGCACAACTGGCCACTAGTACTCAATTTCAAGGGCGGTAAAGGGATTGCGACCACCTTTGGTCTTATGCTTATTCTTTTTCCTGAGGTTGCTGGCATTATAATAGCAATATTTGTTTCGGTTACTTTACTGACACGCTATGTTTCATTGGCTTCAATAAGCTGTGCTATAACATTCCCAATCCTACTTTATGTATTCAAGTATCCTAGCCAGATTATTCTTATAGGTATCTTTTTGGCTGGACTAGCAGTTTTAAGACATAAAGCGAATATAACCAAGTTAATTAACGGAAATGAAAACAAAATAAAATTTAGGAAAAAGTAGGAAAGGAAGTTTTTCTATGAGTAATGCAGTATCGGTTATCGGAGCAGGTAGCTGGGGAACAGCCCTATCCATACACACCTGGCCAAGGTGGGGTGGAAAGTAAAGCTGTGGGTGTATGAAAAAGAGGTTATTGATTCCATAGACAAGGAAAGGGAAAACAAGCGGTATCTGCCGGGTGTGAAAATTTCTGAAGACATCTACCCATCAAATGACTTAGAAAAGACCCTAAAGGGTACGGAGGCAGTAGTCCTAGCAGTACCTTCACATTTAACCCGAATGATGGCTAAGCGCTTTGCACCTTATATAAGTAGTAATCAAACGATTGTAAATGTTGCCAAGGGATTTGAGACAGACAGTTTAAAAAGACTATCTCAGGTCATTGGCGAGGAAATATCAAATAACGAGATTGTAGTCCTTTCTGGTCCGAGTCATGCTGAGGAAGTAGGCCGTGGCATACCCACAGTTATGGTATGTGCATCAAGCTCAAGAGCAGCTGCGGAACAGATACAGGATACATTTATGGAAGCTAGCTTCAGGGTATACACAAATCCGGATATAATAGGCGTTGAGACTGGTGGAGCCCTAAAGAATATTATAGCCCTGGCTGCAGGGATAAGCGATGGCCTTGGCTATGGTGACAATACAAAGGCTGCACTAATGACAAGGGGGATGTCAGAGATTGCAAGGCTTGGAGAAGCCATGGGGGCATCATCTCTTACCTTTTCGGGTCTCACTGGGATAGGGGACCTGATAGTTACCTGTACTAGCATGCACAGCAGAAACCGGCGGGCAGGCATAATGCTAGGTGAGGGCAAGACATTGGATGAGACGCTAGAATCAATAGGGATGGTCGTAGAGGGCGTAAAAACATGCAAGGCTGCATATAGGTTATCTGAAAAACTAGATATCGATATGCCCATAACAAAGAAATTATATAGGGTCTTGTTTGAAGGCAAGGACCCATACTTGGCAGTACAAGAATTGATGGTAAGAAGCAGGACACATGAGAGCGAAGATGTTATCAGCTCGGTAGAAGCAAACTGGTTATAATCATATAATTTTTCCTGACAACTTGTCATATTCCCTTATAGGCGTCAATATACATTAAGTATGAAATAAATGCTAGACATTAGATATTGGGGCAAACCGGCACCGATTCTAATCACTAGTAGGGGAGGGAAAGTTGATGGAGAAGTTTGACTTGTACCGGGATATTTCTGAGCGCACTGGTGGAGATATATATATAGGAGTGGTAGGACCGGTTCGAACAGGAAAATCTACACTGATTAAAAGAATAATGGATTTACTGGTCCTTCCTAATATGGATAATGAATTTGAGAAGGAACGATCCCGGGATGAAATACCACAAAGCGGCGCTGGCCGCACAATAATGACCACCCAGCCGAAGTTTGTTCCCAATGAAGCTGTCAAGATTGCTATCCGGGAGAATGCCAATCTTAATATACGAATGGTTGACTGTGTAGGTTATCTTGTTAAGGGGGCTATGGGCCACATGGAAGGCGAAGTGGCAAGAATGGTCCGTACGCCATGGTATGACTACGATATACCCTTTGAGGAAGCAGCGGAAATTGGCACGCGCAAGGTAATAAAGGACCATTCCACCATTGGACTTGTAGTGACAACAGATGGCAGCATCACGGAAATACCTAGATCTAGCTATGTGGAAGCTGAAGAGAGGGTTGTGAGAGAGCTTAAGGAGCTTGAAAAGCCCTTTGTCATGGTACTAAACTCTAAAAACCCATATGATGAAGATACCGTCAAGCTTAGAGATGCACTTGAAGAAAAATACAATGTACCTGTATTAGCGCTTGACGTTTTACGGCTTGAAGATAATGATATCTATGAGATTCTAAGCAATGTACTCTTTGAGTTTCCTATCACCGAGATAAGGCTTGATTCGCCTAAATGGGTTCAAAGTCTAGATGAAGAGCATTGGCTCATAAATCACATAGTATCCTCCTTTAGTGAAGTTATTTCTGGTATAAGCAGGGTTAGAGAGGTTGAAGGATTGGCTACACAGGTAGAGGAGCTGGAATTCCTGGAGGAGCCAAGGGTTGATGGCATAGATCTTGGTACTGGCAGTATATCGATCAGGGTGGAGCCCAAGGAAGGTCTCTTTTATAAGATCCTAGGCGAAGAGTGCGGCTACGATATCAAGGGCGACTATCAGATGATCAGCCTAATGAAGGAATTAGCCAATGCTAAACGTGAGTACGACCGGATAGAGGATGCCCTGTATGATGTTAGGGAAACTGGCTACGGGCTTGTACCACCAACAATGGAAGAGCTATCCTTAGAGGAACCTGAGATTGTAAAGCAGGGGGGACGGTTTGGCGTACGCCTGCGGGCTAGTGCTCCTTCACTTCATTTGATGCGGGCAGATATTGAGACTGAGATTTCACCTATAGTCGGAACTGAAAAGCAAAGTGAAGAGCTGGTCAAGTACCTGCTTGATGAATTTGAGACAGACCCATCAAAGCTCTGGGATTCTAATATTTTTGGAAAGTCACTTCATGAACTAGTTAATGAGGGCTTATCTAACAAGCTAATGAGGATGCCAGAGGATGCCCAATTCAAAATCCAAGAGACATTAC
>DASRNC010000186.1:0-9299 GCA_035647595.1 Bacillota bacterium
GCCCTTTCTCTTTTTGGCCACTGGTTGCGGCATATCTGCCTTCCTACTTAGCAGGGATGAAAAGACAAGGGAAAGCCTGGCTATGGAGGAGGCTGCAGTAGCTGTAGATACCTCAGAGATAGATACTGATGACCCGAGATATGTCTTAGATTATACACAGATAGAACTGTTGGAAATTGAAATAGGCTATGGCTTGATCTCGCTGGCAGATGAGAGAAATGGTGGAGATTTACTGGAGCGTATATCAGGGATACGAAGGCAATGCGCAAAGGAGCTAGGGATTATCGTCCAGCCTATTAGGATAAGGGACAATATGCAGCTTGCAACAAACGAATATGTACTCAAGATAAAAGGCATGGAGGTAGCCCGAGGAGAGATTATGCCAAAGCACTTGATGGTTATGAACCCTGCCAATGAAGACATAGAACTAGAGGGGATACCCACAAAGGAACCGGCCTTTGGCTTATCTGCCCTGTGGATTGAGGAAAAGCTGAGAGAAGAGGCTGAGATTTCAGGCTACACCGTTGTGGACTCAACAACAGTAATGGTGACCCACTTGAGTGAAATCATCAAGGACAATAGCCACGAGCTAATGGGCCGCCAGGAGGTCAAGCAGTTAATAGATGGGCTGAAGGACAAATACAGTGCCGTCATAGAGGAGCTCATACCAGACCTTCTCTCCCTAGGAGAGGTGCAGAAAGTACTGCAAAGCTTGCTAAGAGAAAGGGTACCCATAAAGGACATGGTAACAATCCTGGAGACACTGGCAGATTATGCGGGGAGCACTAAGAACACTGAGTTGTTGACAGAGTATGTAAGGCATTCCTTGAGTCGGACCATTGTAGCACCCCATGTTCCTAATGACAAGATACTGAGGGTAATTACTATACATCCTGATTTAGAAAACTATATAGGTGAAAATATCCAAACGTCGTTTCAGGGCTCATTCCCTGCTATTGAGCCCACGATAAATACAGGTATACTACAGAATATCAGCGACCAGATAGAGGGCTTATCGCCTAGTCCTACAAGTCCTGTTATACTGGCGTCGCCAAAAATAAGGGCACCCTTTAAACGGTTAATTGAGCTGGCTTTCCCACATATTGGCGTCCTATCCTTGAATGAGGTACCAAATCATATAGAAATAGAAGCAGTAGGGATGGTGAATGTAGATGTTGATTAAGAGGTATTTGGTTAGAAGTATGAATGAGGCAATGGTTAGAATTCGATATGAATTAGGCATGGATGCTGTAATCGTTAGTAGTAGGAAAATCAAGCAAAGGGGTATTAAGAACCTATTCAAGCCAAAAATCTTAGAGGTAACTGCTGCTGTTGACCGAAAGGCGGAAGTGGGAGAAAGTATAAATGGAAAGGTAGACAAGGCCCAGGTAGAAGAAAGTACAGGGCCTGAGACCCGGCTGCCAGACCAGACTTTAGCCCAGGCCCCGGTCCCAACCAATAAAGGTGAGTCAGAGCCAGCAGGGGGGCGGCTAGAAAAGGAATTGCAGGAGCTAAAGAGCCTTGTAGGCATGCTGTTGGAAGAGAAGACCCAAGGAGATGGGAAAGAGGACGACAAATCTGAAGCTGGCGAGACCAGGGAGGAAAATCAAGAAAAGACTTATCTTGATAGGGTTACAGACCACCTAAGGACCATGGACGTAGATGAGGGGATTGTAGATGGCTTTTTAGCCTTTTGCAAGGAGTCTCATAGTGATATAGATCCTGGAAAAGCTCTTGAATACTTTGAGGACATAATGCCTAAGAGAACATCAAGGCAGGAGATGAACGAAAATGTTTGGGCATTTATAGGACCCACAGGAGTTGGCAAAACCACAACCATAGCCAAGGTTGCAGCCCAGGAAATGCTCAGCAACCAAAAAACTGTTGGACTCATAACGCTAGACACCTATAGGATAGGGGCTGTAGAACAGCTCAAGACCTATGCCAAGATACTAAGCATTCCGCTTGAGGTGGTATTTAACAAGGCAGACCTCATAAATGCCATGGATAGGCTTAAGGATTGTGATTTGATATTAATAGATTCCACTGGAAGGAACTCTCTTGACAAGGACCAATTGCTAGAGACCAAGGATTTACTTGATGCACTGGACAATAAACGTAACATCCTGGTTATTAATGCAGGTACGAGGAGGAGTGACCTGGAAGCCATTATGGACAGCTACAATCTTATAGGCTTTGATTCCATAATCTTGACAAAGCTTGATGAGACAAAATACTATGGTAACATCCTAAATATTGGAGAGTACTCTGACAAGCCCCTGTGCTTTGTAACAACAGGGCAGGTTGTGCCTGATGATATTATTGGTGCCAGGGACGCCAACTTGATAAACTATGTACTTTTGGGGGTGCAATCATAAATGGATCAGGCTGAGAGATTAAGGTTCCTGGTCAGAGAAAAACTAAATAAATCTAAAGGTGTACCCAAGCGCAATGTAGAAATATACACTATAGCTAGTGGCAAGGGCGGCGTAGGCAAGACAAATGTTGTTATAAACCTAGCTATCGCCCTACAGGAAAGGGACAAAAATGTACTTATCATCGATGCTGACTTGGGTCTAGCCAATGTCGATGTAATACTTGGGCTTTTGCCAAAGTATACACTTTATGATGTGCTAGTACGGGGACGGCCCCTAGAGGAGGCCATCCTCACAGGGCCTGGTGGTATCAAGATATTGCCTGGAGGGTCAGGGGTTATGGAGCTGGCTACCCTGGATATTGATCAGCACAAATCCCTTGCAGAAGAATTTTATGCCCTGGACGATATTGATATTATACTGATTGATACTGGTGCAGGTATATCAATGAATTTATTATCATTTATCACCTTTTCCCATGAACTAATTATTGTGACTAACCCTGAACCTACTGCTATAACCGATGCCTACAGCCTTGTAAAGGTATTGTGCCAATACAATCTTAAAAGGAATATAAAGGTGATTGTAAATAAGAGCTCAAGCGAGCAGGCAGCTAAAAAAACCTTTGAGAAACTAAGCAAGACTGCTGACCAATTTTTGCAGTCAAAGATAGAGGATTTTGGATACATATTAGACGACACAAGGGTCACGCATGCTGTAATGGCTCAGGAGCCGTTTTTGCTCCTACATCCAAACAGCAACGCCAGCAAATGCATCAACAAAATAGCCGACAATTTTATCGGCAGGGCTAATAAAAATAGAAGATTAACTACGGTAAAGGATGTATACAAGAGGCTTCTCAAAGTATTTGGATAGGGCGTGGGCTTATGAAGAAGATTAATTTCGTTACAAACAACAAAATTGAATTTCTGATTGAGAATAAAGCTAATTGCGTTAGCCTAATTCAAGGTATTGCTGACGATTGTATTTTTGTAACAATACCGGCAGTAGGCTTTCAATGGCGACTGCTTAATGTAGGTGACACAGTAGAGTGTGTATACTACGCTGATAATGGTAGTCTATACATGTTTGATGCCCAGATACTCTACCGGCTGGTAGAAAATATACCCCTATACAAGATAAGCTTTCCCAAAACCTATAAAAGGATTCAAAGAAGAGACTTCGTGCGTGCACCTGTCTATGTGCCTGTCCTATATAGGAGGGAGACCAGCAAGGCTAATGACACTAGACACATGCTCCGGGAGCGTTCACCTGATGAAATTGAGGACTTATTTGAGGGGACGTGGCAAAGGGCTAGCACCTTGGATTTGAGTGGTGGAGGCATGAAGCTATGTACCAAGACCCCATTAGAAGCAGATACAAACCTTATAACCATCATAAGGGATGATGAGTTAGAAGTGGCAGTCAAGGGCAGGGTTATCCGTTGTAGAAAGCATGTGGGGCTAAAAGTAAACTACCATTCAGGTATAAAATTTATAGGTATACATGAGACCATACAAGATAAGATAATCTCCTATATTTTCGAAAAGATAAGACAAATGAGTAAGAGGGAGATATGATATGAGCTTTGTGTCCAAGAAGAAAGACCAAACAGATGCTACTATTTATCAGTATCTGCCTTTGGTAAAAAAAATAGTCGGCCGTATGAAAACACCACATGCCCATGAG
The DNA here is from genome assembly GCA_035647595.1 of Bacillota bacterium. Classification (GTDB taxonomy): domain Bacteria; phylum Bacillota; class Clostridia; order Caldicoprobacterales; family DTU083; genus UBA3906. The sequence goes on from DASRNC010000186.1 coordinate 4,065, forward strand.
TATGAAAAGGACGACCTGATTTCCATAGGCGTAATTGGCCTTATTGAAGCCGTCAACCGCTATGACAGTAAAAAAGGCGTCCCCTTTGAGCACTTTGCCAAGTGGCGTATAACCGGTGCGATTTTGGACGAGCTAAGAAAGAACGGTCGTATCTCACGAGCTAGGCTTTCAAAAATTAAAGAGGTAAATAATGCTAGGAACATCCTCCGGCAAAGGCTTATGCGGGAGCCAAGGGAGGCGGAAATCTGTGAGCATTTATCAATATCGTTAGATGAGCTTTTTCAAATTGAAAACAATGCACATTTATTAGGGCAATTTTCCCTAGAGGATATGTTGTTTTCAGGTGATGGAGGAGGGTTTAGATTATTTGATATTGTTGAGGACAAGGATGCCACAGTACCTGATGAGAAACTACTTGAAAAGGAAAGAAAAAAAGAACTAGGGGACGCTATAGAAAAGTTAACTGACAGGGAAAAGCTGGTTCTCAGCTTGTACTATAAGGATGAACTGACCCTGCGAGAGATAGGAGAGGTTTTAGAAGTCACAGTATCAAGGGTATCTCAAATACATGGCAGGATATTAACAAAGCTCAGAGGGTTTTTGGACACGAGGTGAAAGGCGGTAATAGGCAATGCTATATGCTCTTATTATTATAGGGATAGTTTTGATTGCATACGGACTGCTGCTTATAAGGGATGAAAAGCAAAGGAGAGGTGAGACCTTTAAAGAAATCATTGTTGAAAAGGAAAAAGACGATAGCCAATATATAAGTCTACTGGTTTCAAATCAGGAGCTGGCCAAGAAGGTAAACAGTATAGACACCCGGATGGCAGAGGTCTTAACTGGCTTTGTGGATATACAGGACATGCTTGGGAGGGCGGACCAGGAAAGTCATACCAAGGTAGACCAGGAAAGCCACACCAAGGCGGATGATGATGCAAACACAAATATGGAATATGGCCAGCTAGCACAGAAAATCAAGAGGATGCTAAGGGCAAATATGGACGTAGACGAAATAGCCACAGACCTTAACATAGGGAAGGGGGAGGTCTTATTAATACAAAAATTATTAGAAAAGTAAGGAGTATGATATCGGGCCAATTAATACTAGGCATAGGTATAGGCTTGGTCATTGCCTCTATTCTGCTCTTACCCTTTAAGAGCAAAAAACCTTCACCTATGGAGATTGAGGGCATGGCCCGAGAAATGGGAATGGTATATGAGGATGAGATCAAGGCAATTTCAGATGTAGAGAAGGGGGAGAATAGGGAATGATTAGAGGACTATATACCGCAGCAACAGGCATGATTGTACAGGAAAGAAAAATGGAGAATGTATCCCAAAACCTTGCAAATGTAGAGACTGGTGCATTTAAAAGACAAGAAGTTTTGGCAAGATCCTATGACAATGTGAATATATCCAATAAGGCTAACAGCCCTGATAATAGGCGGGCCCCTATTGGTCAGTTGCAGCTAGGTGTCATGATAGACGATGTCCATACTGATTTTGACCAGGGCCAATTGAACCAGACCAACAAGCCCTTGGATCTAGCAATTGACGGGGATGGCTTCTTTACAATCCTTTTACCAAATGGCCAGCATGCATACTCAAGGGACGGCAGTTTTACAGTCAATAGGGAAGGGCTAGTCACGACCAAGAAAGGATATCCCGTGCTTGATACTCAAATGCGTGGTATATATGTTGATACAGAGGATATAGCAATAGACGAAAGGGGTCTTATAAGGCTAGCAGATGGCTCTACAGCACAGCTTAATATTGTTGACTTCCCTGAGATTCAGACTCTGGACAAACTAGGAGAAAATATGTATACGGTAGGGGTCGGCCAGCTGGTCCAAGCTGATGAATTTATCTTAAGACAGGGTTTTTTAGAACAATCCAACATAAATCCCCTGGATGAGCTGGTTAAAATGATTGAGATAAGTCGGAGCTTTGAATCGAACCAAAGGGTCATCCAATCATTAGATGAGACACTGGGGAAAGCCGTCAATGAAGTAGGCAGATTATAAGGAGGGGTGAAGAGTGATTAGGATATTACAGACAGGTAGGACCAGCCTTAATGCTATACAAACAAAGATGGACTCTATAGCCAACAACATAGCTAATGTGCAAACAAAGGGCTATAAAAGTCAGAAGGCAGAGTTTGAGGATCTGGTTTACGATCAGATTGCCAATAGAGGTGTACCCCAATCCCAAGAGGTCAGAGAAAGTGGGCAAAGGATAGGAATTGGTAGTCGGGTAAAAAGCATTAATAAGGACTTCAAGCAGGGTCCGCTTACTGAAACATCAAACACCTATGATTTAGCTATTGAAGGGCAAGGGTTTTTCGGTATAGAGGATGGCAATGGGGGCATTTATCTAACAAGGGACGGTGCCTTCACCATGGATGCAGCCGGCAGGCTAGCTGACAGCAATGGAAGATATCTTGTTGTGAATAGAAACATACCGCCAGAGCAGTGGACAGACATGGATGTAAGTATTGATGAAATTATACCCCTCTTTACAGTCACGGACAAGCAAGACCTTGTTAGCTTGGGCGACAACCTATATGACATAAGAGAGGGAACAGACCTCTACATGGGTGGTTATGGGGATGGACTTGGCAGGATACGCCAGGGATTCTTAGAGGAGTCCAATGTGGATTTGACAGAGGAGTTAGTAGGCATGTTGACTACCCAACGCGCCTATGAGCTTAACACAAGGAGTATAACAGCGGCAGATGAGCTGTGGGCTATGACCAATAATTTAAGGCGATAGGTATAGTGGACTCCCACCTATAGAAGTATAATCATAATTAAAATAGGAAAACGATGTGCAAGGCAATAGGCACATCGTTTTCCTATTTTCTATGCAAAACCCCAGTAGTCCGACTCACCCCCTATTTTGTTGATATTACTCAAGGTGGGTGATTGACATGTAATAGTAAATAGTGTAAAATATAGAGTAGAGAAATTTTCCGTATACTGTGTAAAACATAACTAGCTACCAATATATACAATCATAAATTTATAAGGAACAAAAAAACTAACTAACACACCAGGGGGAATTAGATGAGAAAATCAATAAAGAAACTTAATTTTGCTCTTATGCTTGCCATACTTTTGATGTCCTTTGCCTTTTCCTACCCTGCCCCCGCAGGAGCTAGTGAGGACCTAGTTATCACAAATTGGATAGTAGATGCTAGTTTGCAGGATACAGGAGATTTGCAAATTGTAGAGGATATCACTTTTAAATTCAATAGTGGCTATAATGGAGTCTTTAGGGAGATCGGCCTTGCTGGGACCTCTGGCATATCCGATTTACAGATTTATGAGCTAGGAGATGGTTTAGAATCTCAATATAGGTTAGATACAGATGCTAACAAGGGTGACTCCCATGTTTATCTGACTGTGGATAGTTCAGATTACAAGAGGGTTCAAATATTCTCGCCCTCTGAGGATGAGGAAAAAACCTTTAGGCTAAGCTATATAGTCAAGGATGTTGCAACCCGCTATAATGATACGGGAGAACTATACTATAAATTTTTAGGCAATGAAAACTCCACACCCATTGACCTATTTACAGTGAATATGTTATTGCCAGAGTCTAGCCTAGGTAGCCAAGTAAGGGTTTTTGCCTATGGACCTCAGCATGGAGAGATAATAGTCGATAGCGCACCAATTTATACCCTGCGGGTTGAGAATGTACCCACCCACGAATTTATTGAGGGTAGATTTTTATTTCCTACAGACCTTATAGCCAACGTCACAAGAAGAGAAAATGTAGATAGACTAGACGATATAATAGCCCAGGAAAAAGCGAATCAACAGGAGCAAGAGGAGGCTAGAATTAGACGTGAAAGGACAGGCAAGGCCTTAGAGGATATAAGTCTATGGGCATCTATCATTGGCACTACGGTATTTATATTAAGCTTAATAGTTATACGCAGAGAAAAGAATATACGAGCCCTTGCCGAATACACAGGAAAAGAGATACCTGTAGAATGTAGTCCAGCCATAGCTACTAAAATGTCTGGCATGCTTGCTGATTCGGATACCATCATTGCTACAATATTAGACCTGCAAAGAAGGGGCTATTTGACAATAGAGGGCCTACCCTTAGAAGAAGGGGCAGATTTTGATGAGGAGCTAGATAGTGAGGATTTTAAAATAAATAGGCTAAAGAGCGATGAAGAAGGTTTACTTGACCATGAAAAAAGGTTTATGGCCTGGCTATTTGATGAAATGGGAAATGGTACAGGTGTAAAAACCAATGAGGTTAAGGAATTTGCCGAAAAAAACTCTACAAAGTTTTACTACTCCCTTAGGTCTTGGAATAAGAGGATAAAGGCAGATGCCGACAGGATGGGATATTTCGACAAGAGCAAAATCCTATATGGATTAATATTACTAATATCCTCTTGTGTCTTGTTTGTCTTAAGCATAGTTTCAATTTCATATGACAGCCTGTATGGCCTAACTAGTATAGTTGTATCAATCACATTATTTTCCTATAGCTTTACCCTATTTTTTAGGTTTACAGATGAGGGTTATATGCTAAACAAAAAGCTGAAAAAGTTTAAAAGATATATGAATGATAGACTTAATGAGGCTCACGAAGATCATGAGGCTGTAGCCGCCTTTGACACCGCCTTAATATATGCACTGGCTATGGGGATAGTAAATACAGATGAAGAATTTATCACCACCGACTATAAGGTCCCATCTGGCCAAAACAACTGGATGTATTGGTATTTTGCCTTTAGTGGTGGCGATAGTAGTGCCTTCCATAATAGCATTAACGATTCCTTTAGTAGGCCCCTTAGTTCATCTGATAGTGGATTTTCAGGCGGAGGCTTTTCCGGTGGTGGCGGTGGTGGCAGCGGTGGAGGCGGAGCAGGAGGATTTTGATATCGACCATCTTATTAATTCAAGTGGAGTAGAATCTACATAAAAATCCCCGATATTTTGCCAGAGACAAAATGAGTTCACTAACAAAAAAAGAAGGAGTGAGGCTGTAAAAATACAGCCTCTTTTTTATTTTCTCCTTAGTATACCCTTAATAACACTAAAACCAATAACACCAGCAGCAGCCCAGGTCAGTTTTTTGCCTAAATCATCCATTCGCTTTGGTTCGATTCCAATTTCCTGTGAAAACTCGCTCATCATTTTTTTAAGACGTTTGGCATTCATGAGTGAAATTGCTCCTTTCCTTTAGATATAAATTAGTGTGCCCAAC
>DASRNC010000187.1:0-2101 GCA_035647595.1 Bacillota bacterium
CCACTAATGCAGGCGGATGTGTTAATGTGTTTACAATAGGAAGCTTGAATGTTATAATTTATTTAGATAGTAGGCTGAATGTCAGTAAAAGGGGCTTTCAAAAAGTTGTTGGTAACAAAAAACACTTGTAAATCGAGCAGACAAATAGTACAATAAGAAGAGTCAGGGCAAAGGCAAGTTTCTAGGGAAATCTTCATAGAATATTTTGTCGGCCTTTGATTTATAATATTAATGTAGCAGATAAGACCTGTATAGAAAGGTCTTTTGTTTTCCAATGAGATAAAGTTTGCTGTGCTAGACGGGGAAGTAGCGGTGCCCTGTAGCTCGCAATCCGCTATAGCGAGGTTGAATCCCTATTTAAGGTCTGCACTTGTAAGGCTGGTCTTAATAAGTGATGAGGATGGTTGGGTCCTACGCAACGGAATTCTATGAATCCTGTCAGGTCCGGAAGGAAGCAGCAGTAAGTGGACAATTGCGTGTGCCGTGGGGAAGCCTGATCGGAGTTAACTGTTAGGTTACCGCTTATGAATGTATATCGAGGGTAGGTGCACAGCATATTTTCAATAAGGGCTGAAGTACAAATTGACATTTGTCAACTGTATAGCAGCCCTTTTATTATGTCTTAAGATCGCTTTTTGCTAACAAATGCATAGCCTTTATGGTATAATGACCTTGACATTAATTTGTCAAAACTCCGAGGCGAAGTGGGTGTATTTATTTGGTGTATACAGCGCTATACAGGGAATATCGTCCTGATACCTTTGACCAGGTAGTGGGACAGGACATGGTTGTCCGCACATTGAAGAACCAAATTAAGAATAAACGCATTGCTCATGCCTATTTATTTTGTGGTTCAAGGGGGACCGGTAAGACTAGTACGGCCAAGGTGTTTTCAAAGGCGATAAACTGTATTGAACCCAAAGAGCATGGACCCTGCCTCAAATGTAAAGTATGTGAGAGCCTATCATCTGGCAATAGCATGGACGTAATAGAGATAGATGCCGCATCCAATAATGGCGTTGATGATGTCAGAGACTTAAGGGAAAAGGTCAAATATCCCCCATCAGTAGGTGCATACAAGGTTTATATCATTGACGAGGTACATATGCTATCTGCAGGGGCCTTTAACGCATTACTTAAAACCCTAGAAGAGCCACCGGCTCATGCCGTATTTATACTGGCAACTACCGAACCCCACAAGCTACCTTCTACGATTTTATCCCGGTGTCAACGGTTTGACTTCAAGAGGATAAGGCTACAAACCTTGGTGGAGTGGCTAAGGTCTATAAGCGGTAGTATAGAGGTTGAGGTGGAGGAAGCGGCACTATACACAATTGCCCGTTGGTCAAAGGGTGGTGCCCGTGATGCCCTGAGTTTGCTCGATCAGAGCATAGGCCTTTGTGGTGACAAGATCTCAAATGATGATATACTTTCTATCCTTGGGACTGCCGACCAGGATTTTATATTCAATACTGCTGACGACCTAATATCTGGCAATGTCGAGGGCCTCCTAAAGGCGGTAAACCACCTATTAGATGATGGCAAGGATTTGACCGTCTTTTTGAATGACATTATCAACCATTTTAGGAACCTGCTAGTTGCCAAGCTATGTTATGACCCCTCCGAGCTTTTAGATGCAGAGACTTCAGAGCTTGAAAGGTTAAAGGCCCAATCACAGACAGCTAAAGAGACCAGGTTGGTTCGGGCAGTAGAGATATTTACAGCCCTTGTGGCGGATATGAAGTGGAGCAATCAGCCTAGAGTATTGTTTGAGTTGGCATTGGTACAGGTTTGTCGACCCTCACAGGAGGACTCACATGATGCCCTAATTGATAGGATAGAAGAGCTGGAAAAGCATATTAAAAAGGAAGGGCACCAGGCCCCCCGCCAATTTACAGAGACAAGGGCAGTTTATAAAACAGAGGCGATGATAAGGGATGAGGCCGAGGATACGGTCTTAGCAGCGGCTCAAGACAATATTAAAGAGGCCAGCCCAATAGCTGATGATATAGATAAAACAATGGGCGAGAGTGCAACAGATAATGTGCCTGACCCTAGACTTGAATCTGGGCCAGCTGGGACCGAGGGGCTAGATCCGATA
>DASRNC010000188.1:0-12271 GCA_035647595.1 Bacillota bacterium
GGTCTGCATTGTGGGACTGCCTCGACGGACTGTTCGCGGGAGAAGAGCCACGGACAGTAAAAATCATAGGGCTTAAAACGCTTCCCAAAGAGTTTAATGAGAGCGTTCGTACGATGCTTCAAATATTTGACGATATACATGATGAAAATCCTAATATGATATTTGAAGTTGTGTATTCATAGATTAACATTATTCACTGTCTATTCATTTAAAAATATTTGTGTTGTAACTAAACTATTTTAACTCTAACTCCGTTTTCGGCAGAGGTGTAGCAGGCAAGAACGCATTTTAGGGCGTTCTTGCCCTCGTTTGCCGTTGCTATAGGGGCTTTTTTGCTGTGCAAGAAGTCGGCTAAAGGAGACGCTTGTGCGCAAATTCTATCCCATTGACTTTTTGGCACGGGAGTGCTGCTAACGCGCCAGTCTGTGTCGCCCTCCAAAAACCATTTAAGAGACGGCATATTTTCGTGGGGCAGCCTTGTTGATACGGCATCGCCGCCGTAGTGCTGTAATGCGCCGCGCTCAAAATAACACTCTGTTGTAATTTCAGCAGCAGAGCAGGAGGCACAAAATGTTATCTCTGCCATAAGCCCTGACGGGTATTTGAAAATTGCCACACCTAAATCATTTTTAACCGCAGGCGTATGCATGGTGGACAGCTCACACATTACGCTTTCGGGCATACCGAAAAGGGAGATCATCCAGTCTATAGCATGGGCGCTGTCGTCCGCGAAAATATCACGGTTGAGTTTTTCGTCACAGTGCCAACTATTCTTAAAGTCACTGTTATTGTGCATAGCAAGGCAGTGACGGCGGCGAAAATAATAAGGATTTCCCAATTTACCGCTGTTTATTAACTCTCTTATCTCATTATTTATAGGGTCCGTCCTCATCTGCCATGAGAGTGTGAAGTCCACGCCGTTAGCATTGATTGCTTCTATTATGCTGTCCGCCTGTTCGAGCGTCAAAGTTATTGGCTTATACAGGATAATTTTCTTTTTGGCGTCAGCCGCCATAACGGTATATTCCGCGTGGTAAAGTGTTTCACTTGCAATAAAAACAGCATCAATAGAGGGGTCAGAAAGAATGGAAGAAATATCTTTTACACTTTCTATTTTGAGCCTTTCACAGCTGTTTTTATTACGAAGCTCATCTCTATCAAAGCCCTTAACCACATTTACATTAAGTTCTGGATTTTTAATCCACTGCTCACAAATGCCGAAAATATGACCGTGTGCAAATCCTAAAATACCGATATTCATTAAAGTCCTCCTTATTAGAGGGTTAGTCTTAGGGATTTTTAATCCCGGAAAAATATCGGCATAGTTTGGTATATGTTACCGGCTATGCCGATATTTCTTGTTTTGTGGTGGATGTAGAAACCGGTGGGGCAAATTCGCCAATGCAGTTATAAACGATTTTGATACGCTGCACTCGTCTGCCATCAATGCGCTCTGCCTTGTAAACATAGATTTTTTCAATGAACTCTCGGATAATTTCCCCTGTGAGTTCTTTTATATCTGTGTACTTTCTCACTAAGGCGAGGAAGTGGTCTACACCCAGTGCACTTTCCTTTTCCAAAGTCATAGTGGATTTTAGCTCTGCCACTCGGCTTTCAAGGGTATGCTGCTCAGCTTCGTAGTTGGCGGTCATCTTAGCAAAACGCTCATCTGAAATCTTACCCTCAATATTGTCCTCATAAAGCCTTTGGATAATATCGTCCAGCTTGCTGATACGAGCCTGTGACTGCTCTAATTCTCGTTTGCCGTCACGCATACTTTTATCAAGGTCTATCCTTGTTTTCTTAGTAACCATCTCCACAAATTCATTCTCATGGTCTCTTGCGTAAGCGGTTACCCGGCGAATACCGTCAAGGAGCAATTCTTCAACTACCACATTGCGTATCTGGTGAGAACTGCAACCGCCTTTTATCTTTCGGTAGGTAGCACACACAAAATGTTCTTTGTCATGTTCCCAACCTCGATGTCGTACTTGGTATAGCTTGTTGCCACAATCAGCACAGAAGAGCATACCGGAGAGGATTGGCATTTCACCCATTGGTGTAAGCCTGCGCCTGCCATCTCGGATTTTCTGCACTACTTCGAACACTGGCTCCTCAATAATCGCTTCGTGGGTATTCTCGAAAATCATCCATTCTGACGGGTCATTCTTTATCTGCTTTTTCTGCTTATAGGACTTGCGATAGGTTTTGAAGTTCACCGTATGTCCTAAATACTCCTGCCTTGAAAGCATATGAACGATTGTGCTGCCTCGCCAGATATAATCATCGTCATGGCCTCTGTTGTCTGGGATATTGATTCCATTTGCCTTTGCGTGAGCCGTAGGGTTCATTATGCGGCGTTTGCTGAACTCTTTAGCAATTTGTGTAGGGCCATAACCCTGCATACATAGATGAAATGCTTCTTTTACCACTTTGGCAGCTTCTTCATCAACAATCCAATGTGTCTTATCTTCCGGGTCTTTGATGTAGCCATAAGGTGGATTGGTGCAGAGCGGTTTGCCGGACTGACCTTTTGACTTAAAGACGGAGCGGATTTTCTTGCTCGTGTCCTTGGCATACCATTCGTTGATGATATTAAGGAACGGTGTAAAATCGCTGTCTTGCTGATTGGCACTATCCACATTGTTGTTTATGGCTATAAAGCGAATATCAGAGCCGGGAAATAGCACCTCGGTGTAATAGCCTACCTTGAGATAATCTCTGCCAAGCCTGCTCATGTCCTTTACAATGATGGTGCCAATATTGCCTTCTTCCGCTTGTGATAAAAGTCTCTGCCAATCTGGGCGGTCGAAGTTTGTACCGCTATATCCATCGTCCACAAAGAATTCTGTGTTTGCAAAGCCGTTGTCATCAGCGTACTTTTGTAAAATGGTTTTCTGGTTTTTAATGCTGTTAGAGTCTCCCTGCAACTCGTCATCCCGTGAGAGCCGGCAGTACAGAGCGGTTATTTTATTGTTATTCTTCACAGTAGTATTTGACTGTCTGTTATTCATGTTTTCCTCCTTTCCGACAGTCTTCAAGCGGTACTCTATATTCCCGTACTACTGTGAAGAATATCGATAAACTCACCGCACTGTACTGTAGGCTCTCTCGTGATGACGAGTTGCAAGGTGACAGCAACAGCATTAAGAACCAGAAAGCCATTTTACAGAAGTACGCTGATGACAACAGCTTTGCAAACACAGCGTTCTTTGTAGATGACGGGTACAGCGGTACAAACTTTGACCGACCGGATTGGCAGCACCTTTTATCCCAAGTGGAAGAAGGCAATATAGGTACCGTCATTGTAAAGGACATGAGCCGTCTTGGGAGAGACTACCTTAAAGTCGGTTATTATACCGAGGTATTGTTTCCCGGCTCTGATATCCGCTTTATAGCAATAAACAACAATGTAGACAGTGCCAATCAACAAGACAGCGATTTTACACCGTTTCTTAATATCATCAACGAATGGTATGCCAAGGATACGAGCAAGAAAATCCGCTCCGTTTTCAAGGCAAAAGGCGAATCCGGTAAGCCACTCTGCACCAATCCATCTTACGGCTACATCAAAGACCCGGAAGATAAGACCCATTGGATTGTTGATGAAGAAGCCGCTAAAGTGGTAAAAGAGGCATTTCACTTGTGTATGCAAGGTTTTGGGCCTACACAGATAGCCAAGGAACTCACCAAGCGCAGAATTATGAATCCAACGGCTCATGCCAAGGCAAACGGAGTCAATATCCCAGACAACAGAGGTCATGATGATGATTATATCTGGCGAGGTAGCACAATAGTTCATATGCTTTCGAGGCAGGAGTATTTAGGACATACGGTTAACTTCAAAACCTACCGTAAGTCTTATAAGCAGAAAAAGCAGATGAAGAATGACCCGTCAGAGTGGCAGATTTTCGAGAATACCCACGAAGCGATCATCGAGGAGCCTGTGTTCGAGGTAGTGCAGAAAATCCGAGATGGCAGACGCAGGCTTACACCGATGGGTGAAATGCCAATCCTCTCCGGTATGCTCTTCTGCGCTGATTGTAGCAACAAGCTATATCAAGTGCGTGGGCGTGGTTGGGAGCATGAAAAAGAGCATTTTGTGTGTGCTACCTATCGTAAGATTAAAGGCGGCTGCAGTTCTCACCAGATACGCAATGTGGTAGTTGAGGAATTACTCCTTGATGGCATCCGTCGAGTAACGGCTTTTGCCAGAGACCATGAGGATGAATTTGTGGAGATGGTTACCAAGAAAACAAGGATAGACCTTGACAGAAGTATGCGTGAAGGTAAACGGGAATTAGAGCAGTCACAGGCTCGTATCAGCAAGCTGGACGATATTATCCAAAGGCTCTATGAGGACAATATCGAGGGTAAGATTTCCGATGAGCGTTTTGCCAAGATGACCGTTAATTACGAAGCCGAGCAGCATACTCTTGAAAGTCGAGTGGCAGAACTGAAATCCACTATAACTACAGAAAAGGAAAGCGCACTGGGTGTTGATCACTTCCTCACATTGGTAAGAAAGTACACTGATATACAGGAACTCACAGCGGAGATTATCCGGGAGTTCATTGAGAAAATTTATGTTTACAAGGCAGAGCGCATTGACGGTAGACGAGTACAGCGTATCAAAATAGTTTATAACTGCATTGGTGAATTTGACCCACCAGTTTCTACATCCACAACAGGACAAGAAAAATCGGCATAGCCGGTAATACATACCAAACTATGCCGATATTTTTCTGGGATTATAAATCCCTAAGACGCACCCTCTAAACCCGGGTTTTTTTTCTTCCTATAATAAAACTATAACCTAGCTGCTATATAGTATTCAATAGTACAAGTGTTTCATTTGTATTACATTTATTAAGCTTTTTTTAAATAGGCATAAGTCTATAGCATTAACCTACTATTCGAAATATAATGTATATATACAAATACAACAGGAGTATAGTTTTATACATTTGTTCACATACAATAGGGGGAGTAACAAGTGTCCAATAGAAAGGGTTTTGTCAGGTATATAATTTTGCTTACAAAGATGCTGTCCATACTACTAGTTATCAGCATTTCATTCGTCATAGATATTCCTATGGCTATACAATCATTTAATACCACACCAGACAAGACTGACTCTAGCGATGTTGATAAGACAGATGAGGATAGCTCAACCCTGCCTATTATTGGTGACCTTCCTGATGAGACTCCAGAAGTAAAGGAGCCCGTAGTAGTAGGTCCTCCCACCCAGACCCCGGACCCAGAGGGAGCCGTCGTTGAACCTCCTCTTACGCAGATTCCAGACGACCCCAACGATCCCGATGATCCTGTGCAGGACCAAGAACCGGATAATGATCCGGGTATAAACCCAGATGGTGACAAGGATACAGATCCTGAAGAGGATGAGGATTTAGAAGAGCCTGCGGGAGAGCAGGAGGAGACCAATAAATATTACCAAGCAGCTATGGAGGCTATATCCCAAAGGGAGCTAAATAATCTGTATGGCCATAATGAGGACAAGGTAGCATACTTGACCTTTGATGATGGGCCTACCAAGGCATTCACACATGCAATCCTAAACATACTCGCACAAGAGGATGTAAAGGCAACGTTTTTCCTCATAGGAACCCAGGTTGAGCAATATCCCGAGATCGTACGACGTCAATATGAGGAGGGGCATGGTATAGGAAACCATACCTATACACATATATTCAAGGATATATATAAGAGCCCAGCTACTTATACAAAAGGTCTTAGGCGTATGGAAAAAGTACTACAATCTACACTAGATACGGATAAGAAATTCAGATTGACTAGGTTCCCTGGTGGTTCCTTTGGCGGGGATTTAGCCGGATTCAGAAAAGATATAAACAAAAAGGGTTTTGTGCATATTGACTGGAATTGCGTTAACGGGGATGCAGAGAGCCTAGAGATAAGCCGGCCAGAAGACCTAGTGGAGAGGGTTAAAGAGACAGCCAATAATCAGACCTCCCTTATTGTCCTAATGCATGACTCACTTGGCAAACAGACCACAGTAGAGGCTCTGCCTGAGATTATCTCCTTTCTAAGGCAGGAAGGCTATAGGTTTGAGTTGCTGCCTGCATCACGGGGCTACTAAGAACCTATTAAAGCAAGAGTCTAGGGGGTTTATCTCCAACCTGAAAAAAGTATAAGTAAAAAAAAGAAAGTATTGTGATTGTTATCATACGGTAGGATATGTATACACTACTAACCTACCGTATTATTATGCAAAAAAGTAGAGGATAGCAGGGCCTAGCGTAGAAGTAATTATCCAATGATGTAGGTATGTAATAATTTTTAATTCTGATTGGAGGAGTAGACATTGGATAGACTAGGGGACATCAAACAGAGGGTTGGCCAAAACTTAAGAGACAATATATTAAAGTTCTGGATGGACCATATGGTTGACGATGAAAATGGTGGGTTTTACGGTCGCATATCTAATGATATGAAGGTTGACAAGAAGGCTCCCAAGGGCCTAGTTTTAAACTCCCGCATACTTTGGACCTTTTCTGCAGCCTATATAAGCTTAGGGGACAAGGAATACCTGGAGCTAGCAGACAGGGCCTATGATTACCTGGTTGAGTATTTTTGGGATGATGACTACAAGGGTGGTTATTGGATGTTAGACTATACAGGCAAGCCTATTGACACAAAAAAGCAGGTCTATGGTGAGTCTTTTATGCTATATGCCTTTGCTGAATATTATAGGGCTAGCTCCAACAAAGAGAGCCTGGATTTTGCCATAGACCTATACAAGACACTGGAGAGTAAAACGGTAGATCCTGCCTACAAGGGATATTATGAAGGGTATACAGTAGACTGGCTCTATTCCCAAAAGCTTATGATAAGTGATGCTGAGCATCCAGATTCCGTGAAGACAATGAATACCCACCTTCATATGCTAGAGGCCTATACAAACCTACTGAGAGTATGGGATGATGAGGGCCTAAGGAAGAAACTAAGCCAGCTTATAGATATTATGATAGGTCAGGTTTTAAACAAAAAAACATGGCATTTCGATTTATTCTTTGATGACCAATGGACTAGTCTAATTGACCTTATCTCTTATGGTCATGACATAGAAGGTAGCTGGTTAATGGTGGAGGCCGCCCAGGTGCTTGGAGATGAGGAGTATATTAAAAGTGTAGACCATCTAGCTATAAGGATGGCGGAAGTTACTTTAGATGAGGGTGTAGACGGGGACGGAGGCCTATTTAATGAGGGAGACAGCCAATCTATATTTGACAAGATAAAATACTGGTGGCCTCAGGCTGAGGCTCTTGTAGGCTTTTTTAATGCCTACCAGCTCACCGAGGATAAAAAATATCTGGATGCGACGATAAAATGTTGGGACTTTATAGAAAACAATTTAATAGACAAGAAAGCTGGGGAATGGTTTGAGTATTTAAATGATAGGGGTATGCAACCGGGACCCGATGAGGCCAAGGCTGATGCGTGGAAATGCCCATATCACAATGCAAGGGCCTGTATGGAGTTGCTTGCAAGGATTGACCAATTCAAATAAGCATATTTATCCCAAAAGCTATAATGGGCCACTTTAGGCCCTTATCGGCCATTTCGGATATTCTAGTACAGCTAATTTAAGTTTGAGAGCTCAATATGTATCCTTCCCATATCCTTGTCCTCTTTAAACCTGCCCCTATTGTCATCGCCAGGCAAAAGGATTATAGGTATTTCAAATGTCACTCTTGTGCCCTTGTCTACCTTACTATCCAACTTGATATGCCCCTTGTGTAGCTCTACAAAGGACCGGGCCAAGGATAATCCGATACCGCTGCCCTGATAAGAGCATGTGCATTCTTCGTTCTCTTCCTGCCAAAACCGAGTGAATACCTTGTCTATATTTTTAGGATTTATACCGCAGCCCTCGTCCGAGACAGCTACCTTAAAGGTCTTTTTACCCGCCTGCAAGTCGACCCTTATCTTGCCACCATCTGGTGTAAATTTTAGTGCATTGGACAAGAGGTTTAAAACAATTCGCTCTATTTTTTCTGGATCACAGGCCACTTCTAGCTCTTCTACATTTGTGTCAAACTCTAGCCTGATACCCTTTTGCTTGGCATAGTCACTAACCGACATAACAATATCCTCTATTAGTGGTACAACATCGGTATTTACAAGCTGTAGCTCCTGAAAGCCTGTATCAATCTTTGTTATATCAATATAGTTGTTTACCAGCTTCAAGAGACGCATGCAGTTTTGGTCCATGATTTTAAGGGGTCTGTCTAGGGCCTCACAGAGTCCTTTATCCCTTTTATTTTCAAGCTCTAGTAGTTGAATAGAGCTTAATAGTGCATTGATCGGTGTACGCAGTTCATGGGTGATATTGGCATAGAAAAATGTTTTTTCATGGTCCTCCGCTAGGGCTCTTGCCATCTTTAGGCCCTCTCTTTTTGTGAGGGTAATTTCCTTACTTAGCCGCCTATATGCAATGCCCCCAATTATAAATACGGCTACTATGAAGATTATTGCTATGATTAGTGAATCTGAAAGCAATAGTAGGGTTTGCCTAATTAAGCTTGAATAGTCTTGTTCTATGATTACACTCCATTGTACATCTGGTATATAGGCATATGAGGACAAGTATTTTTTATTATCAAGGGGATTGCGGTATATGACAGACCCAGTACTTTTTTCCTCCAAAGCCTTTGACACAGGCATCCAATCCATTGTTGGCTCCGACATTCCCATAATTTCATCTTCAGGGTGAAAGGCAACTTTGCCTGTACTATCCACAATATAAAGGGAGGTTTCGCTGTTAAACTCGAATTGTTCCAGCCTACTGTACAAAACGTTTAAATTTATAAGTAGTGTAGATATACCTATAGTTGTACCTTGCTCATTTTTCACAGCAGATGCTATTACCAGACAAGGCTTTTCAGTAGTTCTGCTAATGAGCGCATTGGATATGATAAGGTCACTACCAGCCATCACGTCTATAAAAAAGTCCCTGTCAGATATATCCAACAACTGGCTCTTGTCAGAACGCACAAGCTGCATCCCATTTTCATCCGTTATACTCATGGACTCAATATCTGAGTGGGAGTCGACAAGCATAGTGAGATAATGTCTGATTTCATTGGGAGGAGTGCCACCACTGACGTCATTGCTTATAGAACGAACCAGGGATATCCTGTCTTGGAATAGGTCTGAAGTAGATTCTGATATATTGTTAACAACTATGTGTATGTTGTCAGTCTTCTTTTCTATTACCTGGGATATTGTTGATATATAGGAAAAGACACTTAACAAAACAATTGGTATAATGGATAAAAAAACAACCGACCTCAGAAGTGAAAAGCGGGTTGTCTTTTTCACTCTTTTGCATTTATTGATATGAGAATCGATCTCTGACATGCTTATGTCAGCCATATTTTCCTCCCCCCTAAATATGACGTGTAAGGTATAATAGTTTCGGTTAATGAAATTCGACATTGATTTATCTTATTCCTCATATTCTATCACAATTCGACTTAAATACCTTACGCACCCAGCATAGTGAATCAGATTTCATTTTAATAAAGTTTTGTTTATTTAATCAGCATGGTATATAATAGGTCTAGCAAGCGATCATGGAAGGGAAGTAGGTCACATCATGTCAAAGCTCAGTAAGAAAGCTAAATCAGTACTAGAATGGGTTGAGGTAATAGTTATATCAATTGTATTGGCACTACTAATAAACCTGTTCGTAATTCAACCCATTAAGGTAGATGGTAGGTCCATGCTTCCTACACTACATGATAAGGACTTTGTAATAATTTCAAGGCTTGGTCGCACCTTCAACTTGGATGTTGACTATGGTGATATAGTAGTTGTTGACAATAGGGTAGACGAGAAAAGAACCCTAGCTGATGATTTAAGTGATATAAATATTTTCAGCAAGAAAAGGGAGAAAAACCTATGGATCAAAAGGGTCGTAGGCCTGCCTGGCGATGACTTAGAGGTTAGGGATGGCTTATTATATAGAAACGGCCAGATATGTGAAGAGCCTTATTTAAACGAGCCCTTCATGATGGAACCCTTAATGAGAGGTGACTTCATTAGAAAATACTCTTTGAATGAGTCTGGGAAAAACACCTATACAGTGCCAGAGGACCATATATTTGTTATGGGGGACAATAGAAACAATAGTGTAGATAGTAGGTACGAGGGTGCAATACCTACCAGCAATATTAAGGGCGTTATGGCCTTTGATGTAAACAAGCTTTTTAGAAAAAAATAAGATTCAAATTCTTTATAAAATAAAGACAGTTCGCAACCATCCTGTCTGTAAACAAAACTAGGGAATCGGCATATAAGCTAATATTAGGGTTAGATGGGCAGCATATGCCCTTTTTTGTTTGTATGAGGGATAAAACTAAGCCTATAAGTCAAGAGTTTATAAAGATAAAACCTTAAAATATCTAAAGAACAGCTAGTTGGAGGACTTAATTTGTATAAAACGCGGTTTTTAGTACAAGCTGCAGTAATTGCTGCAATATATGTAGTACTGACCCTTGTATTTGCACCTATAAGCTATGGAGAAACATTGATAGAATTTCGAATATCCGAGGCACTAACTGTCCTGCCCTTTTTTACTACAGCAGCTATCCCAGGACTATTCGTTGGTTGCATGATTGCAAATATTTTTAGCCCTGTGGGGGCTATTGATGTAGTAGTAGGTAGTCTTGCATCCCTTTTATCAGCATACCTAACCTATAAAATGCCTAGCAAGTACCTGGCACCCTTGCCTCCAGTAGTGGTAAACGCTCTAGTTATTGGGGGCCTGCTCCACTATGTATACAAGTTCCCAATACTCATGTCAATTCTCTCAATAGGCCTAGGCCAGCTAGCGACCTGCTATGGTATTGGCATGGTTTTAATATTTACACTAGAGAAATACAAAAAACAGGACCTATTCCCTTTTTAAATAACTTTAGTCTAGTGGGTCATTTTACCGAATCAAGTATATATGGCGGTTAATTGAACTGGTATAATGATTGGGCTGGCAGGATGGGCATGTATTTCTTGGAGGACTGAAACAAAAGAGAGTACAAAGTGTAATAGCTAAATATATTTCAAGTGGAAAGAAGGCTTTCAATATGAATGGCACAAGCCGTAAAGATATAAGGGTTGGTTCAAAAGTGGGGGTAGTACAAAAACAAGATCAGCGTTCTGGAAAATTAACTAAGGGCCAAGTTCAAAAAATACTTACCAAATCAACTACCCACCCCCATGGGATTAAAGTAATGCTGGAGGATGGAGTTGTGGGCAGAGTTAAGGAAATATATTAACTTCTATACTAATTAACACCTTGTTGATAATTACAACACTATAAACAATATATATATGGTACAATATACTTATTATGGTCAACGCCATCTTGTAACAACTGTTCCAGGCCATATTTCGGTTGGTTTGGCCTATGTACAATATCAGTTGGGTATTATAAAATCGCTATTTATCAAATACTTGGCCTAACAAAGCGGTCAGCGCATGGGGTAGCCATTAATCGCTGGGTAGTTTTATATTTATAGAAGGAGGGGGAGCCTTGAAATTTATAAAGACTCTAGGGAAAGGCCTATTTTTCTTATCAAAATTCGTTCTTGCTATAACGTTCTTTTTTGTATTTTTCTATCTTTTATCACTGCTCCAAGAGAAATTATTTTTGCCAAAGGACTATAGATTATGGACTTCTAACTATCCCCTTTCAAGGCTGATATTTATCTTCGAACTATATATAATATTCCTACTATTTAAAAGCAAATTTAAGATTATTCTTAATTTTGCTAAGAGAAATAAGAAGTGGTTTTATCCAGCCTTTGCACTTGTAAATTTCCTACTACTATATGCTGTGCTATTCAATGTTAGCGTTATCACAGAAAATCGTATTACTAACCACAGCTTTTTAGCTCCACAAGGAAAGACCTATAGTTATAGCGATATAAGCAGTATTGACACAGGAATATATGGTAAAAAGCTTTACTTCCCATTTACACATTCAGCTGGTGACTTTTACTATAAGCTTATACTAAAGGATGGAACTACAATTTATCTTTTTGATAGTACTGGAGGAACACAGGATAACCGGGATGTATATGAAGTAATAGGGGAATTAGATGGTAGCTTTGTGAGCATGGGTATAGGGAAAACAGCTTCACTAGACAACTTTGAACTTCTTGAAGGCAGTTTGGACATTGAATATTCCAATAAAATTAAAAAGGTAATAACTAATACGAAGTAAAAT
>DASRNC010000189.1:0-6104 GCA_035647595.1 Bacillota bacterium
ATTTTTAATAATATTTATCAATTCTAACTCTAGGGAATTTCTGCCTTAATCCCATTATTACTTTCGCCTTTTCCTTGTTTTTTGTTCTCTTTCTTGGATTAAGGCCTTTAACTTTTTTTCATATGCCAGGCTCGCTCTCAAAAATTCATTTTCTTCTCTTAATTTAATTAGTTCTTCTTTTTCACTCTTTGTGAGATTTAAATTATTTTTTTCTTTCTTGTTTTCAGACATAGTACTAGGCCTCCCAATCGATTTATTAAGCCCTTCGAAGCCTTCATCTAAGTACTTCCTTTGCCAATTAGCAATCGTAGCCTGATTGCTAATACCAAAGTGATTAGCAGCTTCTCTGTAAGAGCAATTATGGTATTGCCTATATTGTAATACACGAAGCTTAAATTCTCCAGAGTAAAAAGTTTTTGTAGACTTTCTTTTTAGTCCCTCATCTCCATATTTTTCATAGTTTTTAACCCAATCCTTAACTTGACTATCATTTATTACACCATATTTTTTTGCTATAGTTCTATAGCCACCTGTTTCTCCACTTAAATAATCTTTCACTACTTCTAACTTTAGATCAAATGAATATTTTGACATGACAAAACCCCCTGTATCCGTGTCCGGATTTAGGGGGTAACATCACTTAGGATGTTTTTTTATTTTATAACTAAACATTTTATCAATACAGCCGATACCATGTAATAGGAAGGTGGTTTTATTTATGAAGATTAATAGGATAAACTCCATCGGGTATATAAATAAGGTCTATAAAAACAACAATGACCAGCCAGACAAAAAGAAAGCAAGACCTTCAGGCGGCAAGGCTCAGGACAGGATAGAGCTGTCGGACCTTAGCAAGGAAATTAGGAGCCATATTGACAATATGGAGACAACGGGTCCAGACAAGGAGCGTATAGAACGGATTAAAAGTTCCATAATCGATGGGTCCTATGAGCTTTCTTCAGAACAACTAGCAGATCTTATTCTAGAAAGGATTAATGAACAAAATGACAGCGAATAGTATGACAGAATTAATCGTTTATTTGTCCGAGCAAAAGGCTATACTAGAGAGCGTTGTCAGCTGCCTTGAATGTGAGCAGGAGGCTATTATCAAGGAGGATCCCGACAAGCTATTAGTGATAATAAAGCATAAGACTAAATACATCAATGAACTTACCCTTGTAGAAGAAAAACGCAACGAGGCTTATCCAGACATGACCCTGAGCCAGCTTGATGAAAATGGGAATGCAACTCCGGAGCTAGAGCTTATAGGTGATGAGATGAGAGTTTTAGTTGACGATGCACAAAGGTTACAGAGGACAAACCGCATGCTAACCCACCGGTCTAGAGAGCATGCTGAAAAAATGATAGCCCTCCTGCAGGGAGAGAACAAGCCAACCTACAATGCAGATGGGAAACGGGATGGCAACAAAAAGGCCAACGTTATTTTAGATTCCTCTGTTTAGGCAGGATGGGGTTAATATACAAAAATGCACTATAAGGAAGTGAAACGATGTCAGGTATATTCAATACATTTAATATAGCAAAAAGGGGACTCTTCGCCCAGCAGAATGCAGTAAACACGACTAGCCATAATATAGCCAATGCAAACACGGAAGGCTATTCCAGACAGAGGGTGCAAATGGAGACAACCCCTGGATTTTTCAAACCCGGTGTAGGAGTACTTGGTACCGGGGTGGATATAGCATCCGTTAATAGGATTAGGGATGTATACCTTGATACCCAGGTCCGCCAAGAAAATAGTATCTTGGGCCAGTACCGAGCACGGCAGGAGATACTAGAGCAGGTTGAAATGATCTTTATAGAGACAGAGGATACAGGGCTTGGCACTGTGATGGACAGGATGTGGGATGCCTGGCAAGAGCTTAGCAAATCACCAGAGAACTCCAATGCCCGTACCATAGTTACTGAGCAGGCATTATCCTTTACCGGGAGTCTTAACCCTATGTACAAACAACTTGAAACCTTAAAGGGTGATAGCATAAACCTAACTGAGACTAAGGTGCTTGACGCCCAATCTAATATAAAACAGATAGAGGGCTTGAATGAACAAATATACAAGATTACAATAAAGGGTGAAACGCCCAATGATTTGATGGATAAAAGAGACCTACTCCTAGACCAGCTTTCCATGCTAGTAGATTTTGATACCACTGAAGACAAGTTTGGCCGTGTGTCAATTAAGAGTGGACAAGTGTCCCTATTAGCTAATCCATCTAGTGATGATGAGGCAAAGGAATTGTCGGTAGTCAGGTCTGTTGAACTAAATGACGATGGGGCAGCTACAGTTACGATCGTAAGGGGTGGTGACTCTATAAATGGTATAGTTACCCTAACTATAGGTGAGGATGAGTTTGAGAATTACTCCTTCCTTGAAGAAGGGGCAGTGATATATAACGACAAATCCTGGGATGGGCAAGATTATTCAGCCCTCCAGTCATTTGAGCTTAATGATGGTGAACTAGCAGGATATCAGTCTATTTCCCAAGAGGTAAGTATGTACCAGGACCAGCTAGACGCTCTTGCAAGGGTTATTGCCCATGGGATAAACACTATTCATACCGACGGTGGCGCAGTCTCAACAGCCTTCTTTGTAGGACAGGATGGCAGCGATGACATAAATGCTATAAGTGCAGGAAATATCAGAATAAATCAGGCAATAATCGATGATCCCAGAAACATAAATACAAAGGCTTCCCCCGAAAACTCCGACGGCGATGGTAGCCGTGCCCTAGCTATTGCCCAGCTAAGATACGCCAGAATGCCAGTACACGAGTTTGCTGACAATCCTTCAGAGGCAGCAGGCAGCCTAGTATACAATGGCGATTCCATGTCATTTGACGATGTTGGCGGCGGTAGCACAATAGATGGCCATTACAAGGATATTATAGCAAAGGTCGGCATATCGTCACAGCAGGCGGGACGGATGGTTGAAAACCAAGAAGCTCTTACGGGACAGCTTTTACATAGAAGGTACTCTGTATCAGGGGTGTCCCTTGATGAAGAGGTTGCAAACATGATTCAGTTTCAACATGCCTATCAGGCAAACGCTAGCGTTATTACAACATTAAATACTATGCTAGATACCCTAATCAACCGAATGGGGGTAAGATAAATGAGGGTCACTAACCAAGGTATGCTGCACAACTATCTTAACAACCTAAACAGGAATCTGACAATGCTGTCAAAATATCAAAACCAGTTGTCGTCCGGCAAGGAAATAAGAAGGCCGTCGGATGATCCCTTTGGAGCTACGAGAGCCATGTCCCTTAGGAGCTCACTGACACAAAACGAGCAGTATTTAAGAAACATAGAGGACTCAATGGGCTGGACAGATATGACTGACTCTGCCCTAGGCAGTATGGGAGACATATTAACCCGGATAAAGGAGCTGTCTGTCCAGGGCCTTTCAGATACAATGGACGACAATGACCGCTATACCATAGAGGTAGAGGTCAAGCAGCTTACCCAGCAGATCGCCCAGATAGGTAATACCAAATATGACGGCAGATATATATTCGGCGGTCAAGAGACTACCAAGAGCCCCTTTTCTGTTAATGGAGATACACTCGAGTATGCGGGTACCAATAGTATTTTAGAGAGGGAGATCTCAGAGAGGGTATCACTTGGTATCAATATACCCGGTAGCTGGATAAACGAAGGTAGGTTTGAGGGTGACTTATCAGAGGACCTGGCAACCACATTAAATAATATAGTAGCCGCCCTATCTACTGGTGATGATTCTGCTGAGCCAGTCATAGGAAAGCTAGAAGAGCATATTGACAATGTCCTGGCCCTGCGTGCTGAAATGGGAGCCAAGTATAATCGGCTAGAGGCTGCAAAGCACAAAAACGAGGAAGAGTCCTTGAATATGACAGAACTCCTCTCAAAGACTGAAGACATTGATTTTGCAGGGAAGATAATGGAGTATATGACCATGCAAAATGTATACATGGCTTCACTTTCAACCGGTGCAAAGATTATGATGCCTACACTTTTAGACTTTTTACGATAAGTGTAGTAGAGGGATGATTATAGAATGATTCTACAAACAAAATTTTTTGGTGAAATGAAGATAGACAAGGGAAAGCTTATCAGCTTTCCACAAGGGCTTCCCGGTTTTGACGATTTAAAGGAATTTGCTATTTTGAATCTACCTGACGAGAGCCCCTTTTACTGCCTGCAGAGCATAGGACGCCCTGAAATAGCCTTTTTGGTTATTCATCCATGGGACTTTTTCACCGACTATGATATAAATATTCCCGATGATGATCTGGCCGATATTGGCGTAGAAAAAATAGACCAGCTCCTAGTCTACAATATACTTACTGTCCCAGAAGAGATGGAAAAGATGACAGCCAACCTTTTAGGGCCCATAATAATAAACAGTGAGGACCTCTTAGGCAAGCAGGTTATTTTAAATGATAGCAGATATACTACCAAGCACCTTTTATTTAAGCAAAGAGAAGTGGTGTAGCCATGCTAGTAGTAACCAGAAAACATGATGAGAGTGTTATAATAGACGGCCATATAATAGTAAAGGTACTTGGAATAGAGGATGGCAAGGTAAAGCTAGGCATAGATGCTCCTAAAAAAATAAAGATATACAGGCACGAGGTCTACGAGGCCATAAAAAAAGAAAATGAAGAGGCGGTTAGTATAGGTATAGAGATGCTTAATAACCTGCCTAAGAAAAAGTAATATGCTCGAGCATATTACTTTTTTTATAATTTATCATTTTAGCACTAAACTAATTTTAGCTTTGACCGATATATATTATTGAAGGGAAAATCCTTTGGTGGCCACCAGGGTTTTTATTAAAAAGGCAAGGATGCCAAATAAAAAATCAAGGAGGAAGAATAATGAGAATTAATCACAATCTAATGGCTATGAACACACACCGTCAATTGGGCATTAACAACACACGAGGCTCAAAGGCAATGGAAAAGCTATCATCAGGCTTGAGAGTTAACAGAGCAGCCGATGATGCAGCAGGACTATCCATCTCAGAGAAAATGAGAGGCCAGATCCGCGGTCTTACCCAGGCTGCAAGGAACACCCAGGATGGTATATCCTTTATCCAGACAGCAGAAGGTGCCCTAAATGAAGTAAGTGCAATGCTAGTCCGTATGAAGGAGCTAGCTGTTCAAAAGGCCAACGAAACATTAAGTGAAGCAGACGTAGAAAATATTGAAGCCGAGTTAACCCAGCTCTCAGAGGAAATCGGCAATATCTCTGAAACAAGCAAATTCAACGGTATTGAACTATTCTCTCAGATAAATATTGTAACATCGGATAGCGACACAGCTAAATTCGAAATAGGTATTGATGGATTAGAGATAACGGTTTCTTCAGACTCTGCAACTGCGGAAATAGAAACAGCCATCGATACCGTTAACACAGCAAGAGCTAACCTTGGAGCCCAGCAAAATAGGTTAGAGCATATTTACAACAACATCAATACAACTACAGAAAATCTCCAGGCTGCAGAGGCCAGGATCCGTGATACAGACATGGCCCTAGAGATGGTGGAGTTCACCAAGAACAACATCCTCCAACAGGCTGCACAAGCAATGCTTGCACAGGCAAATCAGGTTCCTCAAGGAGTATTACAACTATTAAGATAAGACTATTAATACGGAGAGTCAGAGCTAGTCTCTGGCTCTCTTATTTTTTAAAAAATAGGGGAGATTGTGAAATGTTAATAGGATTATACTGTGCTGCTGATTATATAAAAGAGCTACTTGAATCTGAAAGGGCATATTATATGGCTGCCGAGGCCTTTATGCAGGGCGGGAAATTGATAATATTCTCAATAAAAGATGTGGATTTTGATAATAAAACAGTTTCCTCTTATACAAGAGAAAATAACATCTGGACAAGGACAACCACACCCTTCCCAGATGTAATGATAAATGTATATACAAATTTAAAGGAGGGCTTAAAGGAAGAGTTTATGCTGAGGGCCGAGATTCCCTTTACAAGTCATTTTACAAGTGCTAAAAAAACTTTCTTTACCCAAATCAAGGAAGCCGGACAATTTGACTACCTATTGATACCCTATAACAGTGTGGGCAGTATGGGGC
>DASRNC010000190.1:0-4895 GCA_035647595.1 Bacillota bacterium
TTAATACAAAACTAAAGAGTGATATTGTCATTAATACTTCCTAAAGTTGATTATCTATATAAGGCCTAACCTGGTCTATAATCATTGCAAGGTATTGCGAAAGGCTAAGGTCCTTAGTACCGGCCACATAGCAGTTACATCTACCAGTTGGGATTAGCATCTTTTTTGCTTTGCTACCACTGACTGCTGTTGCCATTTGTGGTGTCAGCTCACCTAAAAGCGAATTGGCAAGAACAATACCAATTGGGCCGATGATAATATCAGCATCTTTTGCATTATAAACCACGGGATTTTCTCCTGTGGCACCATAGTCTGCCCCAGCCTTTAGCATTACCGATGTGGCTATGGAATTAGTGCCTATAGCAACCAGGTCTTGCTGTGGGAATTTAGCCTTGAGCTCTGCTACGACTGAGCCTCCCATTCCGCCGCCCTGCCCATCTATTATGAGTATTTTCATGGTTATAACCTCCGGTTTTTAAGCGTAGAGCCTTGATACTATATATACCACCAGCCTTGAGGGGAGAAACCTTTTTAAAAAAACTAAAAGCTTATAGCTCAAGCCCACTGTCACTCTGACAGGAGGGTTTTTTCTTTTTATTATCTGCTCTACTGTTTTAACTACGCCCTCTGGTCCGGGGCCATGTAGCTCATCCTCCATCATCTTTTCTACAGATTTTTGGCTACTCCTGTAGGCAGACTCCTTTGAGGCATCACAAAAATATCGGTTTACTGGGAAGCCTGTTTTAGTATCTCCTGGTTCTACAAGACTAACCCTAATGCCAAAGTCTTTAACCTCCATACGCAGTGCCTCAGTCATGGCCTCCACCGCGTATTTACTTGCGCAATACATGGACTGGTAGGGGAGTGATACAAGGCCTGCTACCGACCCCATATTTATTATTAGGCCATTGTTTTGCCTCCGCATGATAGGCAGGACATTTGTTAACATCCTGTGCATACCAAAAAAATTGGTGTCAAGCTGGGAAATGGCTTCTTGAATACTTGTCTCCTCTATTGGTCCGGATATGCCGTAGCCTGCATTGTTAACCAATATATTGATTTGTCCTTCCTTGTTAACCACATATTCAACTGCATTTCCCACAGATTCATCGCTACGCACATCCAATTGTATGAGCTTGAAGAACCCACCCGCCTCGTTTTCAGCTATTATGGTCTCTTCAGCCTCAACCTGCCTTGATGTCCCATACACCCTAAGTCCTTTACCAGCCAGGCTCTCTGCTAGTGCCTCCCCGATTCCGGATGATGCACCACTGATCAAGACAACATTGCCGTATTGTGATTGCATAAAACATATCCCCCTAAACATTATTGGTGCGTATATAATTCTTCGCTTAACTGGCAATTTCCTTCACACTTGCCTAATCTTATAAAATACTTCCTTCCACAATGGTAAAAATAGTTGTATAATGATAAAGGTATCTTCAAAACCATGATCTATTGAGAATATTGCATTTTTATGTAATTTAAGTTATCATTGTTGACAAAACTTTAGGGGGACAGAAGGTAAACTATGATCAAACAACTATTTAAAAAGTACAAGCATTTTTCTTATGCTTTGGTCTTCATAGCATTGCATGCAGTGTTTTTCTGGCTAGAGCTGACCATCGAGCCCAAATATTATATGGAGCGACAAATCGACAGCTACATTCCTTTTATAAAGTATTTTGTTGTGGCCTACGTTTCATGGCACCTATATGTATTTGCTGTACCCATATATTTCGGATTTAAATCAAAGAAACATTTTTATGAGGTCTGTACATTTATGGCCCTAGGAACCGCCATAAGCATTATAATATTTTACCTTTTCCCAAACGGACAGGGATTAAGGCCTGAAATAGTTGAAACAGATGTGTTCTCCAGGCTGATAGGCTTAATATATTACATCGATACTCCCACTAATGTAGCCCCGAGTATGCATGTAATTCATGCAGTTGCAGTACATATAGCACTAGTAAAATATGAACCTTTTGCAAGGAGAAAGGCACTACCGATTGCTTCCTTTATTGTAATGGTATTAGTTTCACTCTCTACCCTGTTTATAAAGCAGCACGCCGTCTTGGATGTTTTGCTTAGCATACTAGTATGCGGATTTTTATATGTAATGGTTTATGTCCTGGCCCCTAAGATAATCAAATCAAGGGCTCAAAAAGGAGAATACAAAAAACAGGCTGCTACTGAAAAAAACTAAATGAAAGGTTTTGATTAAATGAGAACTTATTTTTGGGGTATTTTTCTGATATTATCCGGCTTATTTCTATTGATCAAGTATTTTTTTAACCTTAACATATCAACAGCCAGAGTTATCATTGGTCTATTTCTAGTCTTGCTAGGAATCTTTATCCTGATTGGAGATTATAGCTATAGTGATAATAAAAACCTGGTATTCAGCAATCGTTCATTTCAATATGATGCCAATGTTGATGAGTACAATATTATCTTTAGTAAGGGTACAGTAGATTTGACGGGATTTGTTCCCAGTGGTGGGCAGACTGAGATAGAGATAAACAGCATATTTGGCAATACTGAGCTGAGACTGCCTGAGGATGTCAAGGTCTACATAGATGCGGGTGGAGCCTTTGGTAAAACAGACTTTCCTGATGGGAGCAGCTTTACCTTTGGTGACCGTATATACGCAGGTGGTGTTGAAAAGGACGATGCAGACCTAGTGATTGAGATAAGCACCGTATTTGCCAAGACTGAGATAAGACGATAACTATAAACATAGATAATTTATATTAATAATTGAAAGGTCCATGTAAGGTATTTCAAGTAACAGAAGGTGAGGGGAAAATGGTGAAAAAGCTAGTTATATATAATAGTAAAACCGGTTTTACAAAAAAGTATGCTGAGTGGATAGCAGAAGGCTCGGCGGCTGATATCCGTACACTTAAGGAAGCAAAGAGAATGGAATTATTCAAGTATGAAGTAATTGTATTTGGTTCATGGTGTATGGGTGGTAGCTTGGCTAAGCTCAAATGGTTTGCTAATAAACTAAAATCATTGCAGAATAAGAAGGTCGCAATTTATGCCTGTGGTGCAAGCCCAAATGAAAGCCCTGAAATCGATGGATTTTTAAAGACAGGATTTGCAGATGAAGTATTTAAAAACGCAAGGGTCTTTTATTGTCAAGGTGGACTAAACTATAATAAAATGGGTATTATGAGCAAAACAGCCATGAGAATTTTCGCCAAGATGGTAAATAATAAAAAGGATAAAACTCAAGCTGAAGAAGAAATGGCTAAGATGATATGTCGTAGCTATGATATTACTGATAGAAAGTATGCAGATGAGGTAGTTAGCTGGATTGAAGGCGCCTCAAACTCATAGTCATTCAGACAGTAAAGCGCTTTTTATTGTGCTTCGTATATGAAAGAATATCGTAAACAAGGGTTTTCCCAACTATTCATTTTATCGGCTGTATTGCCAGAAAAGATGATGACGGAAATCCCTTCTTTTATTTGCTAAAGGGCAGCAGGGTAAATATATGGGCCTGGCATGTGTCGAAAAACACACTACTTTATCATATTATACTTATATACAAGGAAATAGAAAACATGTATTGACTTGTCCTAATATATAGTATAAACTGGGCGATACAAAGTAAGATATGCCCAACTTTAGGATAAACTTATTAATAATAGCTTTTGTTGTTAAATAGATTAAATTCTAGTTTTAATTAGGGTATTGGGGGTTCAAGTGAGATATACATTTGTAAAGTAGCATGATGTAACAGATTGTAAAGCAGCGTGTCTAGCAATGGTGCAGTTGAAACCATCAAAGGTAACGCTAATGAAGAACATGGATCCGGTGTTTGTCAAGCAAGTTGTCGCATAATACCTTTACATATTTGGTACTCCGATTTGCCATTTACATTGAGCCTATGCCAACATGGGTGTGCCCTTTAGAGGCAGCCTAACATATAGGGATACTATGTATTAATATTGTATTAGTAGCTTATGCAAGCGAGCAAACAAATATTTTTAATTCCGAGGAATTATCAGTTCCTGTAGAAGAGCTAGATTTAGGAGATTACCGAAGGGAAATGATAGTAGGCGAAACACAGCTATTATATATAACAGTCATACCAATTGAAGTAGATGACCAAACTTTATCATATGCTTCTAGTGATCTTGAGGTAGCAAGGGTTAATGGGATTGGAAGGATATCAGCTATGGCTGAAGGTTCAACCACTATAACTGTTTCATGCGGTGATATAAGTGAGAGCTTTAACTTAGAAGTATCTAGTATTACAGAAGAGCCAGATACAACAATTGCTGTAACAGATATAGAATTACAAGATTTTAATGATGAATTGCATGTAGGAGAGACTATTACGTTGTCACCTACAGTCTTTCCTATTGATGCTACAGACCAGTCAATTACGTACAAATCCTCTGATGCCGCTATAGCCACTATCAGTCCGTCTGGTATTATAGAGGGCATCTCTGGCGGAAAAGTAACGATTTATATTTCTGCCGGCGACTATACAAAGGAAGTTCCTTTGAATGTTAAAGTAAAAACATCAGGCATAAAAGTCAATAGAGATTATATTTTATTAAAGCCAGGTAAGGTATTTACCTTGGAATCAAGAGTTGTCCCATCTAATGCATCAGCAAAAATAATTAAATATAAATCACTTGATACACAAATTGCTACTGTTTCTAAGAACGGCTTAATTGAAGCAATTGATAATGGTTATACATCCATCATTGTATCTAATGATGAAATCAGCACTGTTGTTACAGTTATTGTAGACCAACATGCTCAAGCAGAGAATGTGCCAGTTGATAATGGTAGTTCACAAGAGGCCATTAAAATAGTATATCCTCATAAAGTAGTTGTAGATGAGCTTGAATACATTAATGAAAATATGC
>DASRNC010000191.1:0-2981 GCA_035647595.1 Bacillota bacterium
CTTGTATTAATCATAGATTTTTTATCAAGTTTTTTTTGTGTTCTAGCCTTATATAGTGTGCCCATACAGGGGTCATTGGAGTAGCTGGCTAAAAAGTCAAACAATGTTTGTCTAAGGCTCTTAACACCTGTATCAGGCATAGGCTTAGATGCTATGTTGACTACTATATATGTCTCGTAGCCACCACCTTCTGCTAAATTGTAGCCATTGTTTAAGGCTACGGTATATAAGTTTTGTCCTCTTATAGCCTGTCCCTTGATTTGTCTCACGCTGGCTGACAGGCCTTGTCCTACTCTTTCTATAGGACCGGCAAGATGGCCAAATTGATTTGCAACTTCATTGAAAAGCTGGTCGAGCTGGTCAAATGTCATATCTTGGTCGTTCACCTTGGCCCTACCTGAGATCTCTATACCAATGAGCTCACCATCAAGCTTGTTAAACAAGGCTGGTATATCTTTAACCACACCATCCCAAGCATTATTACATACGTCGGCAAGAGCTGCGTGGGATAGGGCTAATAGTAGGCCTACCATTAATAATATACAATAAAATTTCTTCACTGCTTCAGCACCTCACAATATCTGTTGAAAACACCCTAAGCAAATTATTGCCTAAGGCTTTTCTTTGTATACTTAAAATACAAGATGCTTTTGTGTTACATATATATGTTTGCTGTTTATATATGGTTGTACAACTCTTTACCCTCCACCCCTCATATTTTTAAAAGGCGGGCCCTATTATAAACTAGGGCCCGCCTTTTTTATATTATTTTATTGCTTTGTTAATCCTACGTCAAAACACCCATTTCTATAAGTGGTGCGTTCACTCTTATTAATTCAGGTGGAGTAGGATTCCATTAGAATCCACGATGTTTTGCCAGGAGCAAAACGAGTTCACTTGTTATTTGTACTGACTTGGATGCTTTTCAAAGAAATCTACTCTAGGTTCTAGAAACTTGAGCTTATGCTTGTGGGGGTCATCCATAAAATCGTAATGGGTATCGAAAATCCTATCCCAGCTCCAAAAGCTCTCATCTAACCTTAAGTATTCAAGTATCATCTCTGTTCCCAGGGGTGCTATGGGGTGCATCAAGACCGACGCAATTCCTACCATGTAAAATGTATCTGCTAGTAGCTGTGCCCGTCCCTCATCATCCTCAGCAGCATCAGCTTCCCTTATTTCTTTAGACCAATACTTGTTTGTATTCCTTATATAGGTGTCCATCACATTCATCACCTGGTGGAATTCATATTTGTACATCAGTCTTTCGTATTTAAATACTGTCTCTTGAGCTTCGGCTAGGATGTCTTTGCTAATTTCCCTGACGGGGATTATACCATCATGGTATTTTTGTACTGTATAAAAGCAGGACCTAATTGCCCTGTTAAATACATTGGTAAGGAGGTTACCCTCCTTGAGCGCTGGATCGCCACCCTTTTCTGGCGCAGTTGGGTCTAAGGGCTTTGGCTTGAAAGAAACACTCCTAATACCCAGTCCTAGACCTAGGAAGTGAGCCCTCAGCTGCTCTGGCGTATAGTATGATAAGAGTTCATCCGCCATTGGCGGTTTAACCTTGCCGCTACTGCTAGCCTTTTTATCAAGGAATAAAACGTGGTTATTTGCTATTATCTCAGGTAGCTGTAAGTCTCCTTCTGGTGGATCAGATATGGGGTCTGTACCCTGGGTCCCCATAAACATGGCCATCTCGGCTGGTCCATAAAAATAGATATTATCCTGGCCAATAAACTGAAAGACTCCTGCCTCTTTAGAGGACCACCACTTGGTCCAGTCCTTATCCTGGCCCTTGTAGTCTCCTTCAAGATAGGTCTTTGTAAAGGAGATAGGGGCCCAGAGGGATTCTGGCCAAACCCAGACCGTCAAATCTTTTAATCCTTCAAGCGCTGGAGCAGGGACTCCCCACTCTATATTACCAGTCAAACGGAAGGGGACTAGGGTTTTACCTGTACGGTACCTGACCTCATGGCTAGCAAGTACTTTGCAAGCATTCTCCCTGTCCTTGAGGCTCTTAAATATGAGCATGGCAGATGACTTTTTCTTGCCATCATCCTTAAATTCGTATTCGGGTAGCCTATCCTTTAGGCTATCAATTGTCTCAAGATAGTCCTTCATTACGTAGATAACAGGCGGCTCAAGAAATTCTTCGATACTTTTCATCATAAATCTCCTGGTATCGGGATTAGCCTTTAGGCCTTTAACCCAATCGGAAAGAAGTTTATGAAATTCCTCAAGCTTGAAATACCAATTGTCAACGTCCCTCATCTCAGGCTTTTTACCCGATAGGGTAGACTTTGGATTGATAAGGTCCTCTGGCATGTACTGGTGGCCCAAGGAACACTCATCAGCATAGCCCTTGTCTGAAGAGCAGCCATCGATTGGACATCGGCCAACCACCTGGCGACCATTTAAAAGCACATCCATCTCAGGATCATAAAATTGGGATGATGTTAGTTTTACCAGATGTCCATCTTCATAAAGCTTATTTATAATATCAAAGGTAACATCCCTGTGGATTTCAGCCGCCCGCCCAAAGGCTGATGCTGCAAATAGGTTTATATCTATCTCATATGCCTTAAGTGTTTCCTTTTGAAGGTCATGGTTTAGCCTTACAAAGTCCTCTAGGCTACCGGAAAAAGAGCCATCCTCTTTGATGCGGTTATAGTTTTCGACTATGGGGGACCCATAGCAGTCTGTCCCTGATACGAAAATAACATTTTCCTTTCCTATACGGTCTCTTAAAAACCGAGCAAAGGTATCGGCATGGATAAAGACTCCCCCCATATGTCCAAAGTGCAGGGCCTTGTTACCATAGGGCATACCAGCTGTAACAACAGCTCTTTTCGGGAAAACTGGCCTTCCAACCCCTTCTCCCTCTCTTAAAGGCTTGATTTTAAGTTTTTTATCATTTACATTCACGGTCTTGATTGATACCATCCTTTCTAATAAGTATTATTACCATAAGT
>DASRNC010000192.1:0-2823 GCA_035647595.1 Bacillota bacterium
ATACTGAATATATAGAAAGCAGCTCTAACCTTATTAGAGCTATGCTATTGTAGGTGATTTTATGTATAGCAATGGCTTAATTCATAAAGTGGACATATATCCAATGGAAAGAAATACATCTAATAGGACTAGTAAAAACCAAATGAAAGCTGACCAGGCTACACAGGAAGATGTTGCTTGCAGGATAGTTAAAGAGGAAAAGATTATGTTTAACCCTGATGTTATTCTAAAGGCAGGAGATGTAATAAAAGACAAGGAAACAGGTAGGGAGTATATGGTGGAGGATGAGTATATTGCCAACAGTTTCAGGGTCCACCACAGAACCTACAAAGTAAAAAAGAAGGCGATATAAATGGCAGGTAATTATTTCAAAATAGTAGTGGATCAACAGCAATTGGATGGGCTATTCAAGAGATATGGAGAGGAGCTAACAGGCAAGGCCATAAGTACTGTAACCAAATACACTAACAAAATAGCCAATGAAGCAAAAGAGATTATAGACGACTATAAATACAGGGACACAGGAAGGCTTATAAATTCAATCAAGCCTTCCCTCCATGCCTATGCAGAAAAGATAGTTGGAGAAGTCAATGCTGGGACTAAGTATGCCAAATTCATACATGATGGTGCTAGGCACCCGACGCCTGGAAGTGAAGAAACAGAAAGGTTCTTTGTACCCTTTAGAGTTGCTCCTAGCCTTTACAAATGGGCCAAGAGAAATAAGGTCATAGAAACTATTGATGGAGTGGATAGGTTAGTAAGCACTGGGCAAGTAGTGTATCCAAATAAGGGCGGCCTTTTAGTACACATAGCACCAACCAAATACTTTGAAAAGCCTTTCAATAAATACAAAGACCAATTCATAGAAGAAATATCTGAGATTGTAGGTGATTAAGTGAAGAATTACTTTTATACAACGGAGATTGCAGAGAAGATAAAAGGCTTACTAGACGAAAAACTGCCTATAGATGAAATTAAGAATATATCTGTAGGGGATTTTACTGTTTTACCTGCACCTGATAAATTAGATGAGTATTTGCCAGCGGTGATAATAAACCTATCTGATAATGATGTGGTGGACAGTAATGTTGCCTTGGATATATACACACAGCAATATACTTATGATATACACCTAATTTATCCCTATAGGTTTAAGGAGTTTGAAGATACACCAGTAGAAGCTATAAGGAAGGCTGAGACAATAGCCAACACTTTAATGAACTATAAGACCCTGGATGATTTTGCAATAGAAGCAAAGGAAGAGGAAGCTGGAGGTCAAATAATTACATCCGCAATTTCCAGATTGAATTTTGACAATGCAGAAACCAAGATGTTTAGGGCATTGGAAATACCAGCATATATCGTGCATATTGAATACTATTTAGCATTTAGAACATATAGAGGATAGGAGGTTTTAAGGATGAAAGTTATATTTAGAGGCTTAGGCCCAAATGACAATATTGTATTTAAGGACAAGGATGAAAAAGAAAAACAAGTCAAAAACGGAGCAATTGTTGACCTGGAAGAAGATATAGCGAAAGCTTATATAGAAGTAGGCCTAGCCTATGAAGTGGTGGACGAAAAAGAAGCTAAAAAGATCCAGGAAGGAATACTAAAGAGTAATGAGAAAAGAAAAGGATTGGAAGAAAAAGAAGTTAAGAAAGGTGGGAAAAAGTAATGGCACAAAAAAGATTATCAGAAAAAATCAATATTGGAGTTGCTGACATAACTTTTACACCTGATGGCACCGACATACCTATATACTTGGGGCTAACCAAAGGTGGGACAACCTTGACGTACACTCCAGAGTTTTATGACATAACGGCTGACCAAACAGGGAATACCCCCCTAGACAGTATTTTGATAGGGGAAGCAGTTCAGGTCGTAGCAAGCTTATTGGACACCACAATAGACCACATAGCTACTGTAGTTCCAACGGCAGATAAAGAGACAGAAGGTGGCAAAACTAAGGCAGTTACCTTTGGTAGAAGACCAGGGTTAAGGCTAGGGAATCATGCAGGAGTCTTGAGAGTCCACCCTATATCAGCAGGAGTAGGAAAAACTGATAAAGATGTAATTGTGTATAGAGCAGCAAACAAGGCAAGCCTAGAGTTGGCCTATCAACTAGAAGATGAATGGGTTATACCCTGTGAATTTGTAGGCTATCCAGATGATTTTAGGCCAGAGGGGGATCAATTATTCAGAATAGGAGATTATACCGAATACGTTGAACCACAAAAAAGAATAGTGTCCTTCTGGATAACTCCATCAAACCCAAAGTCCGAGGTAGGTAGTTCTACTAATTTTAAGGCTAATGCCATGTATGAGGATGGCACAACGGAAGATGTAACATCAAGAGCCACTTGGATTTCATCTGATGAAGAAATCGCAACCATAACTCTATCTGGGGGAAGTGCAGTTGCGACAGGGGTAGATACTGGTACAGTTGTTGTCCAAGCACAGTTAATAGGATACTCAAGCTCTACTACATTGAAGATAGAAGCTGGAGATTAGGGGTGATTAGATGAAAAACATTGACTTAGGCAATAAAGAAGTGAAAATAAGAAGAATTAAGCTAAAAGAAATGAAGAATATAATTAAGGATATGGCTACCAAAGTTACAGAGGTAGCCAACTTCTTTTACAATAAGAAAATGACTGACGAAGAGTTGCTGGAGAGTATACCAAGTTTTATCATTGAAAACATGGAGTTTTTTGAGGGGTATCTAATTCAATTTAGTAATCTTGACCAGGAAGGCCTAGACGACCTGGAAGTCCTATCAGTTATAAAGTTAATAAAAGAGTTAATTGTTTATAATGGGAT
>DASRNC010000193.1:0-5042 GCA_035647595.1 Bacillota bacterium
GTAATGTATTTGATATTTTAAAGGAAAGGGGCTTTCTTGCTCAAGCCACCCATGAGGATGAGACAAGGGACCTATTAGGCAAGGAGTCCGTCTCATTTTACATAGGATTTGATCCGACTGCAGACAGCCTGCATGTGGGCCATTTTATACAGGTCATGGTGATGATGCATATGCAACGGGCGGGGCATAGGCCTATAGCGCTCGTAGGTGGGGGTACAGGGATGGTTGGCGACCCTTCTGGCAGGACAGATTTGCGCAAGATGATGACTGTGGAAACCATAGAGGCCAACTGCAATGCCTTTAGAGAGCAGCTTTCCAAGTATATTGACTTTGGCGAGGACAAGGCAATCATGGTCAACAATGCCGATTGGTTACTTGACCTAAATTATATTGATTTTCTCAGGGAGGTAGGGGTTCACTTTTCTGTAAACCGGATGCTTACTGCAGAGTGCTTTAAATCAAGGATGGAAAAGGGACTGTCTTTCTTAGAGTTTAACTATATGCTTATGCAAAGTTACGACTTTTTGGAACTAAACAGGAGGTACGACTGTAAAATGCAGCTTGGTGGGGATGACCAATGGTCTAATATACTAGGCGGTGTCGACCTGATTCGAAGGGCTGATAGCAAGAGTGCATTTGGTATGACCTTCAACCTACTGGCCACTAGTGAGGGCAACAAGATGGGCAAAACTGAGGCCGGTGCCCTATGGCTTGACCCCAAGAAGACCTCACCCTATGATTTCTATCAGTATTGGAGAAATATTGATGACGCAGATGTTGAACAATGTCTTGCACTCCTGACCTTCCTGCCCATGGACGAGGTAAGAAGGCTGGGCAGCTTGAAGGATGCACAGGCGAATGATGCCAAAAAGGTACTGGCTTACGAGGTAACCCAGCTTATACACGGCAGGGATGAGGCTGACAAGGCCAAGTCTGCAGCTGAGGCCCTCTTTGGTGCCGGAGGTAGCAAGGATGCGGACCTACCTGGGACCACCATCGCACAAGACCAATTCAGCGAGAACGCCAATATACTAGATATGCTTTTGATGCTAGGACTCATACCATCAAAGGGCGAGGGCCGTAGACTGGTACAGCAGGGTGGCATTTATGTAAATGATGTACGGATAGGGGCTATTGACCATACTTTGAGTGCAGATGACCTCAAGGATGGCAGCCTTATGATAAGAAAGGGTAAAAAAGTATACCACAGGCTCCAGGTTAAATAATTGTATATAGTGAACTATTTGTATTCATTGAACATTTGTATTCATTGAACATTCGTACTGGATAACTAATATAAACATAAAAAAACCCTCCTAGACACAAGAGCAAGTGCGGGAGGGTTTTGCTTTATCTTCTTCTGCCTCCAAGCAGGCCTGAAATAAGCAGTAGACGTAATAGCTGCATTACAGCCATTATAGTTGCAGCGACATAGGTCAGGGCTGCAGCATTTAGTACCTTGCTAGTCTGACTGATCTCGTCTCTGTTGAGATAGCCGCCTGTCTCTAGTGCCTCTAGAGCCCTACTACTAGCGTTATACTCAACTGGTAGGGTAACAAGCTGGAACAATACTGCCAGACTAAAGGCTAGGACGCCAATTAGTGCAAGGGTAGGCTGGTTAAACAAGAGGCCGACCAGAAGTAGCGGAAAGGCTAGCTTTGACCCTATATTGGTCGCTGGAATGATAGAGCTGCGCAGCTTTAGGGGGCCATATTCTTCTGAATGCTGGAAGGCATGACCTACCTCATGGGCAGCAATACCCAAAGCAGCCAAGGAACTTGACCCGTAAATCTTTTCTGACAATCTCAAGGTCTTTGTTCTTGGGTCATAATGGTCTGTTAAATTACCGCGAACCTGTTCAACTTTTACATCATCCAGTCCTTTACTACGTAGTAAATCAGTGGCTACCTGTGCTCCTGTTTTAGCGCTTTGTGATACTACTTTAGAGTATTTATTAAATGTTGATTGTACTCTTGATTGGGCGAATAGCGCCAACAATATAGCCGGAATAAGTATTATAAACGTGGGATCGAACAAAAAAGGCATATCCTGTCCTCCTTCCTGAAAGTTAGGTTTATCGGTTGAATCTATTAACATTTTACCATAATAGGGTGGCGAAAGTCAAACAAGGTCAAACAAAGTCAAACAAAGTCAAACAAAGTCAAACGCCCTAATAGTATTTATAGCTTAATTTTTTTTGCCCTAGGCGGACTTGTACTGGGGGTAAAAGGCTCATATGCCATGGGTATTTTAAGTGCCTTTGCATACACTTCATCTGTAGTCATCAGGTCCTTTTTATTGACCTCTTCAATTGAAAGCTTGCCTAGTGCCCTGATCCCGTTTGCTATTTCCAGCCTGCAGGAATCCAAGAAATTTTTCAATGCCAGGGTACCCTCTTCAACATTAAATTTTTTTGCCCTCTTCTTGCCATGGAAGACGATTGAGGTCGGGGGTTCAAAGGGCATAGCCTTGAGGATTTGGGAATCTGATACTGCCAGGAGGGCTATAGTTCCTATCTGGCAGGCATTTGCACCTAGTGCCCTAACCTTAAGTGCATCTCCTGGGGTCCGTATTCCACCTGACGCTATCAGAGAAACCCTATCCTTATAGCCCTTTTCCTCCATCCAAATTGCAGCCCTATCTACAGCGTAGACTGTAGGGACGCCAAAATCATCCTGCAGTATTGGGGGTGACCCCCTTGATGCGGCTTCAGCTCCGTCTAGGACAATAAAATCTGCACCAGACCTACATACCCAGTCTAGATCTGCCTCTAGCTCTTTACCCGCTGCGATCTTGACCCCTATGGGGACCCCGTCAGTTATAGTCCTTAGCCTATTTATCAGCCCCACCAGATCCTTAGGTGTTTGCACTTCTGGGTGCCTCGAGTGGGTGATTAAGTCTTCCCCTTTTTCCTTATTAAAGCGCTCCCTTAGGTCTGGGTCAAGTAGTTCTGAGTCAAACTTATGGCCTACACCTGCGTAGGCACCTTGACCGAGCTGTATTTCCACTGCATTACACTGCTTGAGTATATCAGGATTTTTCCCCCAATCGCCGCGGTTGTATTGGTATATAAGGTACTTGGCAGCCTCCCTTTCCTCATCTAGAAAGGGGCCAGCACCCACATGGGTTGCTGTATTTGCAGCAGCAGCCCCTTGGGCAATGGCTATTTTTGTTTTCTTGCTAAGGGCTATCCCATACGCCATAGCTGCAATCATCATAAAATGGCCTATTTCCAAGGGTCTTTTGGCCCCTGGCCCTATAACAGATTTCATATCTATGGCTGTTTCAATTCCGGTAGGCATAGTGTGCAACTGGGCCCCATTGAATTTTATATCACCAAGCTTGGGAAACATCCGGGGTGGGCCCATGGGGCGCTCAATAAGCTTGCCTTCTTGAGCCCTCAGACTGGTTTCAACTGTCGCCATAGGGCCTACTCTCAGGGTAGAGGATACTAGCTCCCATAGGTTGTCTTCATAAACGTCACTTAAAATCCTAGCTAACAAATCATCATGTATCTTGTTTACAGCTAGCTTGCTGATTTTTTTTACTGCCATTGTGCCAATAAAACCAGCAGCTCCCAGGGCAGCCAAAAGACCCATACCGGACTTATATTTTGACAAAATAATACCTCCTGCTAATGATTACTCCCATTAGTATGCTGATATCTGTGGCGATTCATTCCATTAAGATACTTTTAATTACTTACCAGTTGTTATATAATCGGTATATTATTATCATTGCCACATTAGGAGGCTAAACACAAATGACAAAGACAGAATACAAAGCCAGGTTGATACAGTTGGTACAAAAATATAGAGATATAGTTAATGCTGAAAATAAGATGGAGGTATGCGGTAACGGAGTGGTAGCCAGGTACAATAATCCTGTCCTGACAGCAGACCATACACCCTTATTTTGGCGCTATGATTTAAATTATAATACAAACCCACATCTGATGGAGAGGCAGGCTATAAATGCTGTTTTTAACCCCGGTGCCATAGAGCTTGATGGTAGCTTTTATCTTGTCGCAAGGGTTGAGGGCAGTGATAGAAAATCCTTTTTTGCCCTTGCAAAAAGTGATTCACCTGTTGATGGATTCAGGTTTTTGGATTATCCCATATTGATGCCTGAGACAGGGGACCCAGATATTAATGTTTATGACATGAGGCTGACCAAGCATGAAGATGGATGGATATATGGACTCTTCTGCACAGAACGCAAGGATCCAGCTGCTCCTGAATGGGACACTTCAAGTGCCATAGCCCAGTGTGGCATTGCTAGGACAAGGGACCTGCTTGACTGGGAGAGGCTACCGGACTTAAAGACCAAGTCACCACAGCAGCGCAATGTTGTATTGCATCCTGAGTTTATAGGGGGTAAATACGCCCTCTATACAAGACCCCAGGATGCCTTTATAGAGGCAGGCAGCGGCGGAGGTATTGGCTGGGGCCTGACCAAGTCTATGGAGAATGCAGATATTAGTGAGGAAAAGATAGTTGATCAAAAGGTATACCATACAATAAAAGAGGTCAAGAATGGCCAGGGGCCAGCCCCAATAAAGACGGATAAGGGCTGGATACACATTGCCCATGGTGTCCGCAATACGGCGGCGGGACTTCGTTATGTACTGTATGTATTTATGACGGACTTAAAGTCACCAGACAAGATAAAATATGCTCCAGGAGGCTACTTCCTAGCTCCTATGGCACAAGAGCGTGTAGGGGATGTATCCAATGTGGTATTTTGCAATGGTGCAATAGCCAGAGAAAATGGCCAGGTATACATATATTATGCCTCGTCTGATACAAGGTGCCATGTGGCTGAGACGACAGTAGACAAACTGGTAGACTATTGCATAAACACACCTGCTGATCCAGGCGGTTCCTATGCGTGTGTAGAGGAGCGCCATAAGCTTATAGAGAAAAACCTTAAGCATATAAACAAGCCAGGTAACGCTACTTTAAAGATGACAATCTCGTAAAGACTTTGTTAAATTTTAGTAACAATGTATCTTATACTTTATTATTGGGACAGTCATATGC
>DASRNC010000194.1:0-3035 GCA_035647595.1 Bacillota bacterium
GTCTGATATTGAGCTGTTAAATTTTCTATACTTAGCATATACTAACGTCCTCTCTTTTTGGCCACAAATTCATTATAGCCCGTATATGTAAGGAAAAGACCTATAAACATAATAGAGGTTGCTACCACTGGCGAGCCTATCCATATCCATTGTTTGAGCATTATTGCTTGATATGCCCTTGCCCAATATATCATGTTTCCAAGGGTAGGCGTAGTTGTAGATGATAGGCCTAAAACAGCTAGCGAAGCCTCTGCACCTATGGCCACTAAAATAGTATTTACAAAGTTTGCCATAGCCCAGCTTAGAACATGGGGAAGTATCTCTACCCTGATTATTTTAAGGGTGCTCTCCCCAGAAAACCTAGCAGTATTGATAAATTCTCTCTCTCTTATGCTAAGGGCCATAGACCTTGCCTGTCTAGCCGGCCAAGGCCAGTGAAAAAGCACCAATATTACTGATATCAAAAAGAGCGAAGCCCTTCCCCTCAGCAAAGAACCTACTAATATCAGTATAGGTAAAGACGGTATTACCACAATAGAGTCGCATATAAATAGTATTATCTTATCAACAATGCCTCCCACAAACCCTGCAAAAAGCCCTACCAAAACGCCTATCACAGTAGCCGCAAATGCTACAAATATACCTACCAGCATTGAATTGTGTATGGACTCAACAAGCAACCAAAATATGTCTTGACCTTGCTTGTTTACACCAAGCAAGTGGGTGCTACTTGGTGGCTGATTCTTCTTATACTTGCTAAGGGCCATGACGTCACCCGGACTAAAAGCATATACAACAAAGCCTATGATAAAAAAAACAATAATTATAGCTAGTCCAATCTTGAACCTTAAACTCATAGACTGCCAGTTTTGCCTAAAATTGGCACGATATCCAGTATTCATAGTCTGCTCCTTTCTAAATTCTCATCAACCATAGCGTATGCGTGGATCTATAAATGGATAGATAAGATCAACTATAAGGGTTGAAGTAGCTACCGCAAATATAGACACGAATATCATACCTGTTAACAAGTTGTAATCGGAGTTGTTTATGGCAGTCATGACTAACTGTCCCACTCCCGGATAGCTAAATATAATCTCGCACATAAGCGAACCGCTAAAAGCTGCCCCTATATGCAGGGCCAAAGCAGTTACCTGGGTGAGTATGGAGTTGCGAAATACATATCTATATCCTATTGAGGCTTCTGATAAGCCTTTTAGTCTGCCATAGTGGACATATTCTTCCTCAGCCACATTAGATGATATGGATTTCATGCTTATTATCCACCAGCCTGTACCCACTAACATCAGTGAAAGGGCGGGCATAAAGGCATTGTTTATAGCCCTTTTTATCCAGGCCAGGCTGAGCTCTGGTCTACCGAAGTTGGGTATGAGGGGAAACCATTTTTTCACATAGGCAAAAAGTATCATTATCACAAGGGCAAGCATAAAATAAGGAGTGGGATATATGCACATGCTTATGGTCTCCATAGTCTTTGAA
Organism: Bacillota bacterium; assembly: GCA_035647595.1. Classification (GTDB taxonomy): domain Bacteria; phylum Bacillota; class Clostridia; order Caldicoprobacterales; family DTU083; genus UBA3906. Next base: position 1,501 of record DASRNC010000194.1, read on the forward strand.
TACCACTTGTCCTTTTTAAAGCCAGCCAGAAGGCCTATGGCATTACCTATTATCCAGGATAAGATTGTTGTTGATAACAGGAGTATAAGCGTATAGGGCAGCGCCTGTGCTAGCATGGTAGATACAGGTGTAGGGTAGTTTGCTATGGATACACCAAAGTCCATGGTAAAGAGCTGCTTAATAGTGACGATATATTGGTCAAATATGCTCCCTGTAAGGCCATATTGTTTTTGTAGAGCTGCTCTCATGGCATTTATGGTTTCCGGTGGCAGGGAGACCCCTCTTGAGACTAGCTTATTTATCATATTCTCAATAGGATCTGAAGGCATAGCTCTTTGTACAAAAAACACCACAGTTATGCCTATAAATATTGTAAAAATCCAGACAAATATTCTTGATATCAAGAACCTGGTTAGCCTCAAAGCAATCACTCCTTAGCTGAATACACTATTTATTAAGGCGGGATTAGCCAGAAGCTTCTCCCGCCTTAACATGTTATTTATCTAGTTGGTAGTGCTTGGTATCATTGGACGGGTTCAATCTCGGTTAGGATATACTTAAATGCGCTCCACCACCACCAGGGGCCATTATAGTCGTTTTCAGAGTCAGGATAGTTGGTCCAATATGTGGAGTTGGTGGGTACTAGCTTAGAGGTACCAAACATGGGTAGCCAGGCAACCTCATCAGCCATTACCATAAGGGCATCTTTGGATAGTTCATAGGTTTCATCACTTGATTCCATGGGAGCCATGGTGTCTAAGATTGCGTCAAGGTTAGCACTGCGGAAGCGGGTGAATGTACCACCTGCAGCTGGCTGACCTGAAGGAATATATAGCTTAGAATGCCAGCCGGATAACTGGGTGTATAGATCTCTCATAACACCACAGGAAGGCCACCAAGATCCGCTCATATAGTCACCCAAGCCATTTACGGAGTGGAAGTAACCTGACTCAGAAGCCTGTACAGTTACATCAAATCCAAATTCGTACCACTGAGATTGGCAAGCATAGGCTAATCTTTCTGATTGAGTCTCATAGCCTGATGGGCTTATGATTTCAAAGCGTACTACCTCGCCTTCGTGTGTCCAAAAGCCAGCAGCATCTCTTTCAAGGCCAGCTCCCAAAAGGAGCTCTTCAGCTTTTTCTCTGTCAAATTTCCACCAACCTACGCCAAATAGGTCAACTAGCTCTTCTTCATTCATATCAGCTACTGCATCTATGCCCTCTTCTTCTACTAGGATTTCCTGTAGTTTTACAGCGTAATCTCTATCAAAGGGTTGATATCCATCTTCCCAGGTATATTCTGTCAATCTATCGCGTAATTCTTTGTGGAAGGCGTTAGACATAAATGTTGTTGGGGGCATGGCTAAGGCCGATACTCTCATCTGACCTGTAAAGGTGTCAATAGAAAGCTGTACTGCATCTAAAGCTAAGGCCATTGCCCAGCGCACGTCTATATTGTCAAAGGGGGCCTTATCGCAGTTAAGCACTATACCTCTTTCACAAGGATCATCAAAGCAGCCATAGGGATAGTCT
>DASRNC010000195.1:0-5152 GCA_035647595.1 Bacillota bacterium
GTTGTTACCTGGGAATAACCAGTCCAACCAGTTGCCCCAGCCGCGACTTGGTACTTCAATGCTGATTGCCTGAGTCGGGCTACCTTCAACAAAGTAGCCGTCTAGCTTCATCTCTGTGTGGACGGGTACCAGATGATATGCATAGGTGTTGCCATTTGATACCTGCCTATCTATCCATTCAACAGGATCTAATGACCCGCTTACTATTTGGTGAACAAGGACAGGTTCTTGGTTCTCTGCTGCTCGCATAATATTGTAGGCAGCAAAAGTATCTGCAGGTGTAAAGGCTATTACCGGGTGTTCATCCTGGTTTAGGGTGACATTAAAGTTATAGGGAATTCCAGGTACAATCCAATAGTCGGATTGCTCTCCTGGCACCGTATCTTTTTTGAAATATTCCTTGAGTATATATTCGCTTGGAGTCATTGGGGATGCCAGCAGTACTCTATTTTCCTCCTCCAATGCTTTCTTATCTAGGTTCACCTCAACTATTCCAACAGGCCTTGTAAAATCAGGTGGGGTCTTATCCTCATATATAAAGTCAAAGATATTTTTGGCTATAATCGCAGGGTGACTCCCACCATAGGCACCTGTGGGTAGGTGGTCCTCTGTAGTCCTTGGATCAAATCCCATCCAAACAGTGACAGTGTATTCGGGATTATAGGCTGCTACCCAGGCATCGTTTATGCCATTTATACCTGCATACTCAGACGTAGAGGGGAGCTGCACTGTTCCCGTTTTAGCAGCTAAATTCAGTCCATTAAGATTTCTTGCTGTTCCGTCGGTAAGGGTGGTAGCAGATTGAAGCATGCTATTGATCAGAAAGGCTGTATCCTCGGTAATAACTTGTGTCCTATTAGGCCGGGCTTCGTATATTATTCTCCCACGTGTATCTTCAATACGGCGGATTGTAGTATAATCCTTGTAAGCGCCCCTATCACCCAATGTTGCGTATGCTCTGGCCATGTCTATTGGGCTTATGCCTTGTTCCATTCCACCTAGAGCAATGGCCAAACCATTATCCTTTTGGTCAAACTCAATGCCCATACTTTCAGCGATAGCCTTACCCTGTGACACACCAATATCCTCAAAAATTTTTACTGCAGGTATGTTTATAGATCTGGCAAGTGCCACACGTGTGGTAACATGGCCCACAAATCTATTATTTGAATTTCTTGGAGTATAATCTACACCATAAGCGTCAGTAAATGTAGTATTTACATCCTCTACTGTATCAGCAGTTGTGTATCTATTGAGCTCTATTGCAGGTGTATATACTACAAGAGGTTTTATCGCTGACCCTGGTAGATGCTTTACCAATGCCTGATTTAATACCCCTCGTTGCCCCTCGGGATAAGCTCTGCCCCCTGCTATAGCTCGGAGTTGGCCAGTAACTGTATCGAGCACCACCAGGGCGGATTCACTGGTTTTACCTGACACAGGACTTTTCGGAAACTGTTCCTCATCCTCATAGAGATTTTCTACATGGGTCTGTAATGAAGTATCAAGTGTTGTGTATATCCTGTAACCTGAAGTATAAAGTTCCTCCTGCCCGATATCCAGTATGGAAGCGGCTTCTGCCATTACCATATCCATAAAGTAACCATATAAATACTTTGCCTTTGAAGTCTCAGCAAATTCAATTTCTTCGGCCTTTGCTGCCTCGCCTTGTTGTTTAGTCAGCTTCTCGTTAGTCACCATCAGATCTATGATTAGGTCCTTGCGTTCCAGAGAACGGTCCTTGTCTATGAAGGGTGAGTTCCGATGGGGGTTTTTTATTATTCCGACTAATAAGGCGCCCTCGGCAGTTGTCAGGTCACTGGCAGACTTATCGTAATAGGTCTTAGAGGCTGCCTCTATACCATAAGATCCTTCCGCAAAATATATGGTATTTAGATACATTTCAAGAATCTGGTCCTTGGAATACTTCCTTTCCAGCTGCCAGGCCAACAATATTTCCTTTACTTTGCGGTCTACAGTTTGCTCTTGGGTGAGGACGGTATTTCTGATGACTTGCTGCGTTATTGTTCCTCCGCCTGCAACTATACTCCTTGCCTTAATGTTTTGTAGCATAGAGCCAAATATCCTGCGCAAATCAAAGCCTGGGTGGGTTCTAAACCTAATGTCTTCAGCTGATATAAATGCATCCTGTACATGAAGCGGTATCTCAGTCAAGGGTATTTCTATCCTGTTTTCTATGCCGTGAATAGAGGAAATGGCCTTTTCATCGCTATCATAGACAAAGGTGGTTAGTTGATAATCATCGAGTTCATTTGGATCAAAATCCTCCAAGACACCAATTATTGAAAACAGATAGATAGACACAACAATACCGGCAATAGCTCCTAGAAAAACAAATGCCAATAATATCTTCTTAAGTATGGAGGAATAGGTTTTCTTTTTCTCTTTCCCTTTCCTTTTTCTCTCTTTCTTATCCATTCTAGATGTCTTTTTGGACATAGGGATATTTGCACCTACTTATCATATTAGTCAATCTAATTTTACCCAATCAACTTGCCTGCTAAACAGAACTGAATTATATCATATTTATACAGGTCACGGTGGACTTATATTACAAGATGCTGTATAATATAGATATTATGTAAACTAGAAAGGGGGGATATTACTGTGAGAAACAAAAAAAATACCTATATAATTATTGTTGTTGTGGCATTAATCGTCATTATAGGTGTAGCTACAGCTATTCGTCATAAAGCACCAGAGCCACAAGTAATAACATACAATACATTTTTAACTGCCATAGAGGAAGGTAGGGTAGAGAGTGTATTGCTAAACGACAGTGATATCCTGAAGGGCAAATATAAGGATGGGACTAGCTTTACAACAGATAATCCCAGGAGAGATGGTTTTAAAGAAGACCTTCTTATGCATGATGTAGCAGTCGATGAGTCGGGTGCTCAAATGCAGCTTGGGCAAATAGGGGGGCTTGTATTTACGCTTGGTATTTTCGGTGTAGTACTTTTCATATTTAAAAAGAAGGAAAAGCAAACCCAGGGTAAATTCATAAAAACGGCTTTAGTAAATCCAGAAGATGACATAAAAACATCCTTTGACAGTATAGCTGGTAACGAGGAAGCCAAAGAAAGTATGCAGGAAATGGTAGATTTTATACTCCATCCCGAAAGGTATGTTAAATACGGTGCCCGCCTGCCAAGGGGGGTCATCTTATATGGTTCACCTGGTACTGGTAAAACATTGATGGCAAAGGCAGTCTCAGGGGAAGCCGGTGTACCATATTTTGCAGTATCAGGCTCTGATTTTGTCCAGGTTTATGTGGGTGTTGGTGCCGGAAGGATCCGAGATTTGTTTAAAAAGGCGAGGGAGTGCGGTAAATGTGTCATATTTATCGATGAGATAGATGCTCTTGGAAAGAAGAGGGATGCAGGTCCTGAAGGCGGGAGCAATGATGAACGGGACCAAACACTCAATGCGCTTTTAGCTGAGATGTCAGGCTTTAATGATAACGAGGGTATTGTTGTCATAGCTGCAACAAACAGGCTTGACACTTTGGATGAAGCCCTTCTCAGGCCGGGAAGGTTTGATAGGCATATAGAGATAGAGCTACCGGATATAAGAAGCAGGCGTAGAATCCTTGAGCTTCATTCAAGGAACAAGCCCCTTGACAAGTCCGTAGACCTTGAACAGGTAGCCTATCAGACTGTATACTTTAGTGGAGCCAAGCTGGAAGGTCTACTAAATGAAGCAGCAATTATAGCAGCAAAAAGGAACGATGGTTCCATAGATATGAATGATATTGACAAAGCTTTTTATACAGTAATAGCAGGAGCAGAGAAAAAAGACAGGAGTTCAATTTCGGATAGCGATAGAAAAGTTACTGCCTATCATGAAGCAGGGCATGCTCTTGTTACAAGGCTAACTGCTCCAGAAAATAGGGTTACTAAGGTGACCATAATACCGAGTACCAAGGGTGCTGGAGGATTTAGCATGAACATTCCGCCAGACAGGATGTATCATAAAAAAGTAGATATGGAGAACGCCATTAGAATAGCACTTGGAGGAAGGGCAGCAGAGGAATTGGTTTTCGGAGCAGAAAATATTACTACAGGTGGATCAAATGATATAGAGAAGGCAACAGGGATATTGCTCGATATGGTACGCCGGTTTGGTATGAGAGAGAAATCAGGTCTCCTAAACTATGATGTACTTTATCAAAACGGATTAGGGCAAGGGCATGCCAATATGACAGAGGATTTAAAGTGTACAATGGACCAACTATACCTTGAAGTAAAGCATTTAGTTAGTGATAATATTAATATATTAAAGGCCATAGCAGAAAACCTACTTGTTAGGGAAACGCTAGATGAGAAGGATTTGGAATTGATTATGGAGACCTACTAATAGGCGCTATACTTTACGAACTCTTTGTTATTATCCTTCATATTATACAGTTGAGCTTAGATTACCGGCTGGAATAATATGAAGGAGAGGGACTAACTATGAATTATAATCATTTTGATATGGTGGCAGGTCAGGATTGCATGTATCCAATCGATTATCATGATAGATATGGCAATATATATCCATCATTAGAGCCGGATATACATGATGGAATGGTGTCACCTATAATGTATCCAGACATTTACTACAGAATATATCCCTATGCCAATATGATTTGTGACCAAATGGATAATGCCTACATGATGTATCCTTCGGAGGCACATGTGGAAAGTATGGTAAATACATGTTATGATGCGTGTATTAGGGCCATGCCCGACCTATATCAGTACGCAGGTATTAAGGTGGCAGAGGCAGATGCGGATACAAAACAGCTTTTTAGAAGAAGACCATTGCTAAGGGACCTGATCGCAATTGTACTCATAGGCGAATTATTTAGGAGGAGAAGACCAAGGTTTAGTTATGGGTATTAATATCCGACAATAAAATACAATTTACAAGAAAAAAACTAAGATAAAATGCAGCATAAGAGCTGCATTTTTTTTGATTAATTGCACATTTTTATGTATAATACGAATTGCACAAATACGGGCACAAGGGAGAGATATCGAGGAGGCTATAAAAATGGACTCAACAAAACACAGCTTAAATAACTTCCATAATATACCGGACAAGGATATCATGGAGCGGGCGGCTATATTTAATGAGTATACGG
>DASRNC010000196.1:0-4184 GCA_035647595.1 Bacillota bacterium
ATTATGTAGTATTTTATATATTAAAAGGATAGGAGCTTAGATACAATATGGAGCAGTCAACTGGTCTTACTACTTATAAGGAGCAGGGATTCAAACTAGGTGACGTAACTGGTTATTTTAAAAAAACGGGAGTTAATGTGATGGCCTTCGACGATGTTTATCCAGAAGGCCATCAGTCTGGTGTAAGTATAATAATGCATGGCAATCGAGTCGCAACCAATGGCGATATACGGTTTGAGCAGACACCTGGACAATGGCAACCTGTACCAAAGCTAAATAAGCGTAAATTGGACGTAGAGGCTAATACAATAACAACTTCGTTATGTTTCCCAGACTCATCGAGACATCTAAGAGGATTTAACCCTATGGTTTATCCGGATTTTGAGTTCGATTACAAGGTTACTGTTAAAGGTGAAGGCTCATCAGTCAAAATTACTGTAGATTTGGATCGGCCCATACCAGAGAGATTTGTTGGTAAGATATGTTTTAATCTTGAGCTATTTCCCGGTGCATTGTTCGGGAAAGCTTGGATTATGGACAAGAAACAGGGGATATTCCCCAAGCAGCCTAACGGCCCTCTTCTGTCACAGCCATCTAATCACTTATATACTGGAGATTTTGACAACTTTGGCTCAAAGGCTGATATAGGGCGCCTACCAGGTGTCAACAATGATTACAACCCTATTGTAGCCGATGACATTATTGCCGAGCCCTACGCAGTTGGCAGACGCTTTACAGTACAGCCAGACGATCCCTACAACCGCTTTACCATTGAAAGTAAGGGGACAGAGCTTAAACTCTATGACGGACGCATGAACCACAATAATGGCTGGTTTGTGATCAGTAGCCAAGTACCCGCAGCTACCACCAAGAATACCATAGAATGGATTATCACACCCAATGTCGTAGAAAGCTGGCTATATCCGGCAGTAGTTCAAACATCCCAGGTAGGCTACAATCCCAATCAAACAAAATGTGCAATTATTGAACTTGACAAGGGTGAGACTGAGCGAGAAGAGCCGGTACTTTTCATGATAACAGAAAAGGGAGAAGAACAGGTCTATTCAACTGTCGGAGAGGAATGGGGACAATTCCTCCGCTATAACTACCTAAAATTTAATTTTACCCATATAAGAGAAGAGGGCCTATACAAAATCCGTTATGGCTTATCTGAATCGGCAACTTTCCGCATAGGGTATGATGTATACGATCGCGGTGTATGGCAGCCGGTACTAGAGTATTTCCTTCCTGTGCAGATGTGCCATATGCGAGTAAATGAAAAATACCGAGTATGGCATGGTCTTTGTCATGATGATGATGCCCAGATGGCTCCAGTAGATTATAATCACTTCGATGGATACAAACAAGGGCCTTCCACCCTAACAAAATACAAGCCAGGCGAGGTTGTTCCGGGACTTAATATTGGGGGTTGGCATGATGCTGGCGATTTTGATATCCGTGTAGAGTCCCAATCCGGCGAATTCTACATTTTGACTTTGGCATATGAAGCCTTCAACGTCAACTATGATGCTACTACCATTGACCAAGAAAGACGGATAACCGAAATCCATCAGCCTGATGGCAAAAATGACATCCTGCAACAAATTGAACATGGTGTATTGGCCGTAGTGGGTGGATATCGCACACTGGGAAGGCTTTATCGTGGTATTATAGAAAATGACCTTCGGCAATATGCCCACCTTGGTGATAGCTCTGCAATAACAGATGGCATCAAAGGAAATGCTGATGACCGCTGGGTATTTACCGAAGAAAACCCCCTGCGTGAATTGACAACTGCAGCCCATTTGGCCGCTGCTTCTCGAGCATTAAAGGGCTTTAACGACACACTGAGCAGTCAAGCATTAGAGGCTGCTAGTGAGATTTATAAAGTTACAAATGGTACCAATAATGTTGAGGTGGCTAAGATACATGCTGCTGTAGAATTATTTCTAACAACTAATGAACAAGAGTATAAAGACTTTTTGCTATCGAAAGCAGAATTCATAGTCAATACCATAGACAGGGTGGGCTGGTTTATAGGGCGAGCTGAAAAGGAGATTAATGACGTTAATTTCACAAGATTTATTCGCGATGCTCTTCCTAGCTTGAATGAACAATTCGTTCAGCAGAGCTCAGAGACACCCTATGGTATACCCTATCGCCCACATATATGGGGAGCAGGTTGGAACATTCAAAAATTAGGGGTAGAGTATTACTTTTTACACAAGGCTTATCCTGATATTTTTGATCCTGAGATGATATCTAATGCACTCAACTTCGTGCTAGGTTGTCACCCGGGCTCCAATACAATGTCTTTTGCATCAGGAGTAGGCAGCAAATCAGCAACCGTAGGATATGGACTTAATCGTGCAGACTGGTCTTATATTCCTGGTGGGGTAATTTCAGGCACTGCACTTATTAGGCCCGACTTCCCTGAGCTACTAGAGTTCCCCTACCTATGGCAACAGACAGAATATGTCCTAGGTGGTGCTTCTTCGAATTTTATGTTTTTAGTATTAGCGGTCCAGGAAATTATGAGAAGAAAATAAGGTAGATTTGTAAAAAACGTTCTTAGAAAAGGGCAGGACAAAAAGTGGATTTTATAAGGAATTGTTTGACTTATTTTATGCACACCTATATAATTGAAAAATGATTCGCCGACCAGTAATGGCTTACATATTTTTTAAAAGCTTAGGCGATAATCATTGATAAAAATTTTGCAAAAGTAGGAGGAACCATATGTCTACTGTGGTTTATAACCCATTTGAGAGCGCGCAGGAGCAATTTGACAAGGTGGCAGCTAACCTGGACTTGAATAGCAGCACTTGTGACCTCTTGCGCCAACCTATGTATGAAACGCATTTTACTATACCCGTAAAAATGGATGACGGGTCAACCAAGATGTTCAAAGCCTTTCGTATCAGGCACAACGACGCTAGAGGACCATCTAAGGGTGGTATTCGCTTTCACCCCCATGAAACAGCTGATACAGTAAGGGCCCTTTCCATGTGGATGACATGGAAATGTGCAGTTGTAGATATACCACTAGGTGGTGGAAAGGGTGGAATAATCTGCGATCCTAGAGAACTTTCTAATGCCGAGCAGGAAAGGCTATGTCGTGGATATGTACGACAGCTCTATAGCCAGCTTGGACCCAACCTAGATGTACCCGCACCGGACGTTATGTCCAATAGTCAGCATATGCTTTGGATGCTAGACGAATATGAAACTATTTCAGGAGGCAGGTACCCAAGCGTTTTTACTGGCAAGCCTGTTGGAATGGGCGGCTCCTTGGGCCGTACAGAGGCCACAGGTTACGGTGTGATTTATATATTAAAGAATTTGCTTTCTAAAAAGAACATGCCAGTTGAGTCTACCACTGCCAGTATACAGGGCTTTGGTAACGTGGCTGAGTATGCTGCGCGTATGTATACAAGCCTAGGGGGCAAGGTTATTGCTGTGTCTTGCTGGAACCAGACAGACTCCAAGGCCTATACCTTTAAAAAGGATAAGGGCTGCGATATCGAACAGCTGGCGAGCATCAAGGATTCATTTGGTAGCATTGACAAGGAAAAGGCGTTGGAGCTCGGATACGAGGTACTTCCTGGTGACGAATGGATTAAACAGGATGTTGTTATACTAATTCCCGCTGCCTTGGAAAACCAAATAACACCAGCGGTATTCCCTGAGATATCCAAAAAGGTAAAAATTATCTGCGAAGCAGCAAATGGACCCACCACTCCTGACTGTGATGACCTAATTCGAAAGAGTGAAATAACCCTTTTACCAGACTTCCTTACTAATGCTGGTGGTGTAACCTGTAGCTATTTTGAGCAGGTCCAGTGTAGCATGAATTATTTCTGGGATAAGGACGAGGTACTTGAAAAGCTGGAATATATCATGACCAAGGCCTTCCAGGCAGTATATGAGCTTGCCAAGGAAAGTGATTATTACATGCGAGACGCTGCCTATACTATTGCCATCAATCGAGTCGCCGAAGCTGTAAAGCTACGCGGCTGGGCATAAGCATAGCAATAAAAATATATGTCAATATATATCCTAGTTTAAACTTATAGGCAGGACTATTTTATGGAGAATTTAGCCCATGAAAGACTGGAACGTAACTGCTACGTATCCAGTCTTTTAATATTGTTATTTCTTTCTTTGTGCGACATCTATAACTA
>DASRNC010000197.1:0-3456 GCA_035647595.1 Bacillota bacterium
ATATGCTTATTACAACAAAATTAAGAATGATGTAAACCTTATATGTATTGGCCCTGAAAACTGCTTGGTATGTGATGGTGATAAGTGCCTAGTAGGTCACATGAAGTCTTTGCTAAATCAATGTATGAGCGAAGAAACTAACAAAAGTATGGGTCCACCTGTAGATATTACTCATAAATCATTTGACAAGGAGAAGGCATTGGAGAGTCTCATACTTACACTTCAAGTATTAAAGGAAAATCCTAAGGGGGAAATCTATACGACTGTACATGAGATAAGGAAACACTTGGAGATGATTATATTTGGCAAAAGCATAAGTCGAATTACAAATTGGACAGATTACCAAGAAAGCATTTTAAAAATTGATGATTCAATTGCAAGTAGCTTTCTATCTAATAGTCTAACCGATATTTGCACAGAAGAAGATGCTAATGTAGAATAATAAAGTACACTATATAATGTGTTTTTGAAAACATACACAGAGGTGAGTAAGATAAAAAACGTAATTAAAAGAGAGACACACAAATATTTATATGATACTCATGTGCATGCATCTCATGCTAGTGCATGTGCCGTAAACACAGGTGCTGAAATGGTACGTGCATATGCCAATAAAGGATATTCTGGCTTAATCATGACCGACCACTTTTTTAACGGCAACACTTCAATTAGAGATGACCTAGGCTGGGAGGACAGAGTCAATAGGTTTTTAAAAGGCTATGAGGATGCCCTTGCAGAAGGAAACAAGCTAGGTTTTAGTGTTTTTTTAGGCTGGGAATATGCAGATGAAGGTATGGAATTTTTGACCTATGGCCTAGGTAAGGACTTTTTGCTAAAGCACCCGGATATGCTTACTTGGAATATTGAAAAGTATTTGGACATAGCCCGGACATCAGGCGGTTTCATTTCACAAGCACATCCTTTCAGGGAGGCGTCCTATATTGATAGGATCAGGCTCTTTCCAGATTATGTAGATGCAGTAGAGGTTATTAATTCAAGCCATGAAGACCCGAACTTTGATAGGAAGGCACTAAGATATGCCAAGGAGAACTCCTTAATAATGACTTCGGGCTCAGATAGCCATAGAATAGATGATCAGATGACTGGGGGAATGGCCTTTGAATATAAACTAGATACCATACATGACTTTATAGGGGCAACTAGGAGTGGCAACTATAGCTTGTTGGGTTAGGTCAAATAAATGGATTTTGGGACCTGGTATTTTAGATTATGGGGCATTTAAATTAAAAAGTTAGCTTGGGCATAAAACGGTTATATTAATATCGACAAATATAAAAGTGAAGAGAGGTCATAGGATGAACAATTTCACATTTCAAAACACAACTAAAATAATCTTTGGCAAAGATACAGAGGCTCAGATAGGCGGGGAGACAAAAAAACACAGCAGTAGGGTGTTACTTGTATATGGCGGTGGAAGCATAAAAAAGACAGGCCTTTATGACAAGATTCTTGCCTCTTTAAATGGACAGGGTATCCATTATACAGAGCTTTCAGGAGTCAAGCCAAATCCAAGGGTAAGCGTGGTTAGAGAGGGAATCAACCTATGCAGGGAGAACAATATTGATTTTATACTGGCTGTTGGTGGTGGAAGTGTAATTGACTCTGCGAAAGGCATTGCCATAGGCGTACCATACGAGGGAGATGTTTGGGACTTTTACGATGGGAAAGCCCAGATAAAAGATGCTATACCTGTAGGCGTAGTTTTAACTATACCTGCAGCAGGTAGCGAATCTAGTAGTAGCTCTGTTTTAACAAATGAGGAAGGATGGTTCAAACGGGGTACAGGCAGTGAATTGATTAGGCCAAGATTTGCTATATTAAACCCTGAGCTTACATATACACTTCCAGCTTATCAAACTGCGAATGGTGCAGCAGATATCATGGCACACGTTATGGAACGGTATTTTACCAATACAAAGGATGTAGACTTGACCGATAGACTAGGTGAAGCAACACTTAAGACTATGATAGCCAATGTCCCAACTGTATTATCCGACCCGGAAAACTATTCAGCACGTGCAGAGATTATGTGGGCAGGGACAATTGCACACAATGATTTGCTTGGAACCGGTCGCGAACAGGATTGGGCTTCACATGATATAGAGCACGAGCTAAGCGGTATATATGATGTGGCACACGGAGCTGGATTGGCAGTTGTTTTCCCTGCATGGATGAAATATGTCTACAAGCACAACATTAATAGGTTTGTACAATTTGCGGTAAGGGTATGGAATGTTGATAATGACTTCCACAATCCAGAGAAAACAGCCCTTGAAGGCATAAAAAGAATGGAACAATTTCTCAGTAGCATAGGCTTGCCCGTAACACTTGAAGAGTTAGGCATTAAGGACGATAGACTTGAGGAAATGGCAGACAAGTGCACCAGTGGCGGGACCCGTCAGGTGGGCGGATTTGTAAAACTAAACAAAGAGGATGTACTAGAGATATATAAATTAGCTAGAGAATAGGCACGACTAGTCCTAGCAAAATAAAAAGCATTCCCTATTAATATTGAGGGAGTGCTTTTATTTATCTATTGTATTGTCATTGATTTGCTCCATGCAGACGGTGGGAAGCCAGTTATTCTTTTAAAGACCTTGCTAAAATAGAATATATCATCAAAGCCACACCTTAGTGCAGTTTCATTTACTGAGTATTCGTCGGTAGACAACATATCGCAGGCCTTGTTTATGCGTATTCTTTGTGTATATTCGTTTATGGTATACTCGGCTTTTTTACGAAATAAAGATCCCATGTATACTGGATGAAGCTGGACGAGATCTGAGAGCTCCTCTTTTGTTATTTTTCTGTGATAATTATTAAGGATATATTCTTTAATCCTTTCAACCCGCTGGTCGACTGCCGGCATAGGTTCATTTTGAGGAGATGATCTTGTGTATAAATGATGGAGAATAACTAAAAACAAACCAACGGCTCTAATCTTAAATCCATCCTTACGCTCAAGCCATACGATATTGTACTCTTGCAAAAGCTGCATAAAATATGGATCTTTAGGCATGGACATAGCAATAGGTAGTGGCAGCGTATCTACATCATTATCAGTGCTGTTAATGTCAAAGTTAAAGGCATATGAATGCATTTTTTCATCAGGATGTGTAGTTGCTTGCCGTGTGCTCCCCCTGGGAATATAAATAACATCGCCTTCCTTTAGCTCATAGCGCACACCATCTACAAAGTAAATTGCTTTACCCCGATAAATATAGGTTAAATCATGGAAATTGATTCTATCCTTTTTTATTTGCCATGAAGGGGTAGCCTTACGCTTGATAAAATAATGTATGTCAGGTAGAAACACATTATTCTTAGTTAACAAAGGAAGCACCCCCTGAGTCTTTTAAAATTACAAGTATCTTTGCCCCTTATATGGATTATATCATATTTTTAGTCTACTATATAGGTAGAAGTCTTTAATAA
>DASRNC010000198.1:0-9747 GCA_035647595.1 Bacillota bacterium
TTAAATTGCCGTGCTATAATATGATTATTCCATAGATAAATGATACATTGATAATACAAATAGGTATTAACTACGTATTATTTGATATTAAGATAATTATGTGCAAATACAGCTTACTGAGGGGCGATAGCTTTATGAGGAAGATTTCAGCACGCATAATAAGTATATGTTTCATATGTACACTTTTACTTAATGTATATTCATTTACTGGCCAGGCATCAGCTACATTTGATGTTTCCGAGGATAACCTAGCTTTGACAGAGGAAACTCCGAGTCCAAGGGCTAGGCTGACCTATGCGGAGTATATTGGTAAATATGAAGATAGCCAGATAGGATCGTCTGAAATAGTCATAAAAGCTACCGATTATACTGCTTTTGAGGGACAAGTATTAGTTACTGATGATACATTAAGAACCGGCAGTGATAGCTTTGTAGAGTGGGAGTTTTATGTAGAAGAAACCGGCCTTTATAATTTAGAGGTTAGATACTACCCCACAGTTTCAAAAGGTGGAGATATAGAGCGTACCTTATACATTGACAATGAAGTACCCTTTAGTGAGGCTATGTATATGTCCTTTAGCCGGATATATAAGGACAAGTCAACAAGCTTTGAGCGGGACAGTAATGATAATGATATTCGGCCTGAGCAGGGCGAGACACCAAGGTGGCTAGTACATACATTTAGGGATCCACAAGAATTCATCAGAGAAGATCTACAACTGTACTTAACAAAAGGAAACCATACAATAGGACTAAGTGCCGTAAAGGAAGAGCTAGAGCTTGACACATTGACATTTAAACCGGCTCAAAGCCCTCCTGATTATTCAGAGTATAGAGAGGCTGGATCAAGTCGTTTAAATTCGGATAAGGTGCAGCTGCAATGGGTTGAGGCTGAAACTCCTTTGGAGAAATCAACCTTTACAATTTACCCCCTTTTCGACAAAAAGTCATCAGCCACATACCCCCAAGACCCAGTCAAGATAAGGCTCAATACGATTGGAGCAAACAAATGGACATTGGCAGGCCAATGGATTACCTGGGAGGTAGACATAAAAGAAAGTGGCCACTATAAAATAGCTCCACGATATCGGCAGGAGGCTTATGCAGGAGGGTATGTATCAAGGCGTTTACTTGTAGATGGTGAATGTCCCTTTAGAGAAGCTGAAGCAATACGGTTTAACTATACCGACCGGTGGAAGATCGAGCCTCTAGGCAACGAAGACACTGACTTTGTTTTCTATCTAGAAAAGGGGATACATACAATTACAATGTCAGTGGTAATGGGTGACATGACAGAGGTAATTGATACAACTCAAAGTGTATTAGAGCAACTCAATGAAGACTATCGTCGTATTCTAATGCTAACAGGCCCTAGCCCAGATATATACAGGGATTATGATTATGTTAACCTTATTCCAGATGTATTGGAAAGTATGGAGCAAGGTGCTGACAAGCTGCGCAATATTATAGACTTACTCAATGAGGAAACAGACCTTAAGGGTGACTATACAGTACAGCTGAACAAACTAGTAATAGTACTAGATAAGATTAAGGAAAGACCAGAGGACATATCTAGTTTATTTAGGTCACTCAAGGACAACCTTGCAGCACTTGGCACATGGATACAGACCATCCGTCAACAACCATTGGAGTTTGATCGTATTTATCTTATACCTGACGGACAGGAGATACCTCCTGCTAATGATGGTTTTTTCAAGAATATGTTTTTCCAGATAAAAGCTTTTCTCCTCTCCTTTACTGAGGACTATCAGTCTATGGGAGCTGACATAAGGCAGGAGGATTTAGATAATAACAATGTCGTTACTGTCTGGATGAACTCAGGTCGTGAGCAAAACGAAATACTCCAGCAACTATCTCAGCAATACTTTACCCGGGAGAACAACACAAAGGTAAACTTACAGTTAGTTGATCCTATTGCTTTGCTGCCAGCAGTATTGTCTGGAGTAGGTCCGGATGTGGCTCTTTCAGTACCAACGAGTGATCCGATCAATTTTGCTATAAGGGGTGCGGTAATTGACCTTAATGAGTTTGCCGACATTAAAGAGATAAAAAAGCGCTTTAATGAAAGTGCTTTGATGTCCTACACCTTTGATGACCATTTATTTGCCCTTCCTGAAACAGAGAGCTTCCCCATGTTTTTTTATAGGATAGATATCTTTGAACAACTGGGACTAAAACCACCGGAAACCTGGGATGATTTTTATGATGCAGTATGGGTCCTACAGCAACAGAACCTTACAGCAGGTTATCCTGTGAACGCCAAGCCTTCTGTTATCTCTAATGTTAACCTGCTTGGCCTAAATATTTTCCTCTATCAAAGAAATGGGTCCCTATATAATGAAGGGCTCACTAAAACCAATATGGCAGAGGATGTAAATGTTGATGCATTCCAGGAGATGACTGAACTTTTCACCTTATATAAGTTTCCTGTGGATTATGATTTTGCAAACAGGTTCCGTAGTGGTGAAATGCCAATGGGGATTGTGGATTATACCATGTACAACCAGCTAACCATATTTGCTCCTGAGATTAAAGGACTATGGGCTATGGCCCCATTGCCAGGGACAGTACAGCCAGATGGAACTATAAACAATACATCGCCCTCTGGTGGGCTAGGAGCAATGATGTTAAATGGAGTTAAGAACAAAGAAAAGACATGGGATTTCATGAAATGGTGGACCAGTGAAGAGATTCAGAGTAAATATGCCATAGAGCTTGAGAGCGTACTTGGGCCAGCTGCAAAGCATCCAACTGCTAATGTAGAAGCTCTTAAAAACTTAGCTTGGACAGCTGATGAATATAAGAGCCTATCATCTCAGATGGGGAACCTAACCGGTACTCCTGAAATACCTGGGGGATATTATACAGCTAGGGCTGTCGACTTCGCCTTTAGTGAGGTATACACACAGAAGGGTAAGGCAGTAACAGCTCTTTTGGACAATGTAAAGGCAATTGATGATGAAATAACAAGAAAGCGACTTGAGTTTGGTTTAGACTGAATTGGAGGGTGACTAGATGACTTTAGTCAAGAGTGTGAAAAGGCGACAATTGAGAAAAGAAGCAATATCGTGGGCTTTTGTGCTACCTTATTTATCTGTGTTTTTTACCTTTACCTTATTGCCTGTGTTGACTTCAATATTCTTAAGCTTTACTGATTTTAATCTTTTGCAGACACCTAATTTTGTAGGGGCTGCTAACTATGTAAGGCTGTTTTTAGAGGATGACGTCTTCATTAAATCTATAGGAAATACATTTTTGCTAGCACTTATAACCGGACCGCTGAGCTATATGCTATGTCTCCTATTTGCATGGTTTATTAATGAGCTCAAACCCGTTGTTCGCGCAATAGTTACACTAGTGTTCTATGCACCTTCGATTTCTGGAAACATGTATTTAATCTGGCAGGTGCTCTTTAGTGGTGACGCTTACGGATATATAAATGGTATGCTAATCAATTTAGGGATTATAACAGAACCGATCATATGGCTAAGGGACACTGACCTAATGCTTCCCATTATTGCCCTAGTAGCTCTATGGACAAGCTTGGGTACAAGTTTTCTCACCTTCATAGCAGGCTATCAGGGAGTAGATAAATCCTATTATGAAGCAGGCGCAGTTGATGGCATCACAAATCGTTGGCAGGAGCTATGGTATGTTACCCTGCCACTTATGAAGCCACAGATGTTGCTAGGTGCTGTACTTAGTATAACCTCCTCATTTGGTGTGGGAGCCATTGTTACATCGATGGTAGGATTCCCTTCAACTGATTATGCGGCACATACAATAATAAACCACTTAGAGGACTTTGGAACTATTCGTTATGAGCTTGGTTATGCGTCAGCAATTGCCACAGTACTGTTTTTGATCATGATAATAAGCAATATTGTAGTTCGAAGGCTGATTTCAAAGGTGGGTAACTAAAAATGAAAATACGCAAAGGGAGAAAGTTGAATAGGCGGTTGAATCGTTCGCTTGGTGGCGATGTGGCAATAAATTCAATCTTATTTATATCAGGACTTTTTATGCTGCTACCGATAATATATTCCATATCATCATCCTTAAAACCCCTAGATGAATTGTGGATATATCCACCCAGGTTTTTTGTTCGCAACCCAACAATGAAAAACTATACTGACCTTTTCAGTATCCTGTCAGGCTCAAGGGTTCCATTTACAAGATATGTATTTAACACTATATTTATCTCAGTTGTTGGTACACTTGGGCATGTCATATTGTCCTCGATGTGTGCTTATGCCCTATGCAAGCATAGGTTCCGCGGACGAAATATCATATTTAATATAATAGTACTGTCTCTAATGTTCAGCACAGCGGTCACAACCATCCCAAATTTTATAATTATGTCCGAGCTTAAATGGGTGGATACTCTTGCATCTTTGATTATTCCTGCTTTTGGTTCTTCTCTAGGCCTGTATCTTATGAAGCAGTTTATGGAACAGATGATACCGGATTCAGTTTTAGAGGCTGCCCGGATAGATGGGGCAGGGGAGTTCCTGATTTTTAGCCGAATAGTTATGCCAATGGTTAAGCCAGCTTGGTTAACTCTTATCATATTTTCATTCCAGGGCTTGTGGAACATGGGGCCAACGACTTATATATTCCGAGAGGACTTGAAAACCTTAAATTATGCAATGTCTCAGATATTAGCAGGCGGTGTAACCCGGGTGGGGGCCTCTGCTGCTGCATCTGTAATTATGATGATAGTACCTGTTACCCTATTCGTGCTAACCCAGTCAAGTATAGTTGAAACATTGTCAATCTCAGGTATGAAGGAATGATTTTTCAAAATGGAGGAAGGATTTTGATGAAAAAGCTAACGGTTATAATGCTTCTTTTGCTCTTGCTATTTTCAGGCTCTAAGGCTAAGGCTTTAGAAAAGGTGCCTTATTCTACATACACATATACTTATGAGGGCGAGCCCATCGAATCACCTCATGCCTTTGTACCAGGAAGAGTTTTTGATACTGATGAGCTAGGGCTTGGAAGCATGCGCGAGCCAGAGGACATATTTGTTGATCAAGAAGGTTCTATCTATGTCGCTGACACAGGTAATAATAGGATCCTAATATTGGACAATGATTTTGAAACAGGAAAATCAATTTCAGGCTTTGTATATGAAGGCGTGGAGGATAGCCTTTCAAGGCCTGGTGGTATATATGTGACTCTCGATGGAGATATCTACGTAGCTGATACTGGTAATGCACGGATTGTGAAGTTTACTAGTGGGCTTGAATGCAGTCAAATCATCAGAGCTCCCGAATCCACCATGCTACCAGGAGACTTTTCCTTTATACCTTCAAAGATAGTAGTTGACAAGGCAAGCCGTATCTACTGTGTATCTAGGGGGAATATTTACGGAGTAATGGTCCTAAATAGCGATGGGGGCTTTGAAACTTTTATTGGTGCTCAAAAGGTTGTACCAAACCTAGGAGAGCGGTTTTGGCGGATGTTTATGACTAGAGAACAGCTAAAGAGAACAGCCAAGATAGTACCATCAAACTATAATAATATAGTAATTGATGAAAAGGGCTTCCTTTATCTTACTTCAGTAAGCTCTGAGACAAGCCAGGTAATACAATCTATTCAAACTCGTAGTACTGATAATCGGTATGCTCCGATAAAGAAGTTGAATCCCAATGGGGAAGATGTGCTCTTTAGAAACGGGTTTTTCCCACCAGCTGGGGACGTGAAAATCGAGATCGCTCCTAGGGGTAGGATAGCTGCTGCTGAAGTAAACTATGGACCTTCCTTTATAGTAGATGCTGCCTTAGGCGATTACGGTACATATAGCTTGATGGACCAGAAAAGAGGCAAGGTATTTACCTATGATAGTGAGGGGAATTTACTATTTGTCTTTGGTGGTGCTGGCTATCAACCAGGCTTGTTCCAGAAACTATCATCAATTGACTTTGATAACAACAGCCTGTATGCATTAGACGGAATGAGCGGCAAAATAACCCGCTTTAGTATAACAAGCTATGGTGAACAAGTCTTGGAGGCTATTCGTTTGACAGAAGAGCGAAAGTATGACGCTTCTGTAAGAGCTTTTGAGGATATCTTGTTGAAAAATAATAACTTTGATATGGCACATATAGGGATTGGTAATGCAATGATACGTCGTGGTGAATACTCTAAGGCCATGCAATACTATAAAAATGCCAATGATGTTAGCTCTTATTCAAAGGCTTTTGGATATTATCGCAAGGAAATCATCGGTGATTTTATACTACTTATCCCATTATTTGTTGGAGGTTTATTCTTTCTTGTGTCAGCCTTCTTTAAGTATTCGAGAAGGTACAATTTTTCATACACTTCGCAGGAAATACAGGGCCGAAGTACACTACAGGAGATTATGTATGGTTTTCATGTGATATTTCACCCCTTTGATGGGTTTTATGATTTAAAACATGAAAAACGTGGTGGTATGAAGGGGGCGACTTTCTTTCTTGTATGTGCAGTCGCTGTCATGCTCTTTAAGGAAATTGGTACAGGCTATATATCTTCTGGTACTATAAGACAGGATTTCAATCCACTTATTAGTTCGGCAGTTTTTCTGGGGATAGTTATACTCTGGTGCACGGCTAACTGGTGCTTAACTAGCCTTATGTCAGGAGAGGGTAGCTACAAGGACATCTATATTTCTACATGTTACTGTCTTGTACCAATGATATTGTTGGTTATACCATCTACTATATTAAGTAACTTTGTAACTGAACAGGAGCTTATGTTTGTAAGCTTTATTACAGCAGTTGGATTTATATGGACCGCATTACTACTATTTGTTGCTGTTATGACTACTCATGCTTATACACTTGGTAAAAACATAGCAACAATTATATTTACTCTGGTTGGTATGATACTTATTGCATTTGTAATGTTCCTATTTGTCAACCTAATAGGTCGAATGGTGACCTTTATACAAAATGTGTATAACGAAGTAACTTTCCGTATTTGATACCACTTTACAGCTTTGATTTGGCGAAAGGGGATTTGTATGAGGACTAAAATAGCACTTTTTTTATCACTTTGTATCTTGCTTTTGATACCAGCAGGGTTTATCTCGAGTAATGCTGAAACAGACATGCTACAAACTGACGAAGTAGCTGATGAAGTAACTGATAGTTCTACTGGGCTGGAAAATCCAGTTGAAGAGACAAATGAATATGCATCAACCATGGATAGACTAGGCGCAATGGAAATGATATCAGAGTCACATGGTAGCAAACTATATTTCGATCCTAAAACCTGTGATATTGCAGTTACCAATGAAGGTGTAGCCTTGTTTTCTACACCCTATGATTTGAGTAGTGATAGCCGTTCCTCTAAGGATTTTAAGACAGCTATTGCTTCACAGATACGACTAGAGTATCTAGATCCCGAAATGACTAGGGGAGAGTTACTTAGTCTGAAGGATTGCATTTCTTTGGACCAGTTTACTACAGAATACATCGACGACGGTATACAGGTTAATATGGTATTAGGCCGCGAGGAACAACGGCTTCTTTTGCCACTGGCTCTGCCTGCAGACAGCTTTGAAACTGGCATACTAGCACAGCTAGAAGGCCGTGCTGTTACCAGGATGAATGCCTTTTACAAGAAGTATGACCCCCAAGAGACCTCTGCAGCTCAGATAGAGGCAATAAAAGAGAGGTACCCCTTAGCTGAAGATGAGGCCATATATGTCCTATTGACTGTAACTGATAGAGAGAGAAAGGAAATTGAAGGCTATATTCGCGCTACTGACTATACCTTTGAACAGATGGAGACGGATATAGAGAGAACTGGTGCTAGGGAGGATGAGCTTAACAACCCATATTTTAAATTGTCTATACAGTACCAGCTAGACCAAGGCGATCTGCTTGTTACGCTGCCTACAGATACAATAGAATTTGATAGGAGCAAATTTCAGCTGACTCATATAGGCATCCTAGAGTATTTCGGGAGCGAACCAATCGAAAATGATGGATATGTATTCATACCGGATGGGTCAGGATCAATCATCAAATTCAACAAAAACATGCAAAAGGATGGCGGGTTTATTAGCCTTCCTGTGTATGGGTATGACCGCTCTATTTCCTATACAGCAGCTAACGATACAAAAGCCAATGTCCGTTTGCCTATTTTTGGTGTTAAAAGCCAGGGCCAGGCCTTTCTAGCTATCCTAGAAGAGGGAGCTGGCCTGGCGAAAATCAATGCCTCTTCCGGTGGAGTTATGAGCAACTATGCTGTAGCAAATGCAACTTTCGCCTATAGTGATTCCGATTCATTTACTTATAAGGATATTGGAAAGCAATATGCATGGACATTAGCAGACAGTAACCCATATACAGGCGATTACCAAATAAGATATAAGCTGCTTGACGGTAAGGATGCCAATTATTCAGGTATGGCTACTACTTATCGACAACATTTGATATCACAGGGTGAACTTTTACCAAGGAATGAAGAGACCTCTGCACTTCCCCTCTATTTAGGCATGTATGGGACTGTAAAGCACCAGGAGCGCTTTTTTGGTTTCCCTATAAATAAAAACATAGCCCTGACTACCTTTGATGATGCATACCTAATAAGCAAGGAGCTTACAGATAATGGGATACAAAACCAAAAGATACGTTATCTTGCTTGGGCTAACGGAGGCATGGATTATAGCGCATTTAACAGAGTCAATGTGGAAAGGGTTTTGGGCGGACCTAAAAAGCTTAAAGAGCTCAACGAAATGCTAGAGGAAATTGACACAGACCTCTTTATGGATGCTGATCTTGCTTATGTATCTAGGGATAAGTGGTTTGATGGCTTTTCACCCCATACACACACAAGCCGAATGCTGGACAAAACATATGCAGGCTTAAGAAGACCAGATATGGCCTCAGGACTTATGGATAATTCAACATTTAAATTTGTCTTAAATCCCCGTGTAATGAAAAGCTTTGCAGAAAGCTTTGCAAACCAATATAAAAATCTTGGAATTACCGGTCTATCTGTGGGTTCGATTGGCAGAGACCTTAATTCGGATAAGGACGAAAAACGGGGAGTGAATAGGGATTGTGCCCAGGACCACACTAAAGAAATTTTTGAGGATTTAGCACAATCGCATGAAATAATGACAGAAGGCGGTAACAGCTATTCCTATCCCTATGCTTCACATATAATCGCATTGGATTCGGAGTCAAGCGGCTATCCTGATACGGATTATTCTGTGCCCTTCGTACAGATGGTACTACACGGAAGTAGCTCTTACAGTAGTACACCTATAAACCTTTCGGGTGATCCGGAGACAGAATTGCTAAAGGCTGTTGAAAATGGTGCTGGATTGTACTTTGAGCTAGTTTATCAAAACGCCAACAAGCTAAAAAATACCGGTTATAGGAACTTGTACTCGGTGGATTACCATACTTGGTCTGACACTATAGTCAACTATTATAATAGGGCTAATACAGTACTAGCTGATTTGACCAATGAAACTATAACTAGACATGAGTATATAGAAGAAGGAGTCCCAGTGGTCACATATTCTTCGGGTGCCAAAATTGTTGTTAATTACACAGATGAGGATATTACAGTAGATGGCGAAAATGTTGAATCCCGCAGTTTCCGCCGTTTGGATAGATGAAAGGAGTGGTGAAGATGAGAAAGCATAGATTATGTTTGGAAAAGAGAAATGGCTTATACGGTTGGTTTTTTATAGCCCCATTTGTGTTAGGTATAGTG
>DASRNC010000199.1:0-2388 GCA_035647595.1 Bacillota bacterium
GAATGCTCGGACCAGCAAGGGACCCAAGCGGGCAGTCGGGCGAAAGAGGAGATAAGGAGGGGCATGAATGGCAAAGCAAACAAGTAGAACACGCAAACGTCGTGAAAAGAAGAATATTGAACGTGGCGCAGCGCATATCCAAGCTACATTTAACAATACAATTGTTACAATAACAGACACCAATGGAAATGCACTGTCTTGGGCAAGTGCTGGGGGCCTTGGTTTTAGAGGATCACGAAAAAGCACCCCATTTGCCGCACAATCTGCAGCGGAAACTGCTGCTAAGGCTGCTATGGAACAAGGCTTAAAGACTGTCGAGGTCTATGTGAAAGGTCCTGGTTCTGGCAGGGAGGCTGCTATAAGATCATTACAGGCAGCTGGACTAGAAGTAAGTATGATTAAGGATGTTACTCCGATTCCCCATAACGGATGTCGTCCGCCAAAGAGAAGAAGAGTGTAAGATATGGAGGTGTTATAGTTGGCAAGATATACAGAAGCAGTATGTCGCCTTTGTCGTAGAGAGGGCATGAAACTCTACTTAAAAGGTGACAGATGTTATAGTGAAAAATGTGGTGTAACCCGAAGGCCAGAAGCACCCGGGCAACATGGTACGGGACGCAGAAAGCTGTCAGAATACGGTCTGCAGCTCCGTGAAAAGCAAAAAGCAAGAAGAATATACGGAGTATTAGAAAAACAGTTTGCAAACTATTTTAAGAAGGCAGAAAAAATGGAAGGTATCACAGGTGAGATTCTCCTACAGCTATTAGAGAGAAGACTGGACAATGTTGTATTCCGTTTAGGATTTGCGCAGTCTAGACCCCAGGCAAGACAATTAGTGTTACACGGTCACATCACTGTAAACGGAAAAAAGGTAAACATACCTTCATTTCTAGTTGATGTTGACGATGTTGTTGCTGTTAAGGCAAAAAGTGCCTCAGAGGTTGAGCGTTTAAAGCTGCTGAAAGAGGGTACCGGAAGGGCAGTAGTACCGTGGCTACAGGTAGATTATGAGAAGTTGGAGGCAAGTGTTGTATCCATGCCTACCAGAGAAGATGTTGATATTGAGATCCAAGAACATCTCATAGTTGAATTGTACTCTAAGTAATAGAAGATGATATTGTATAGCAGTATCATTTCCCCTCGAAATAAACAGATCTGAAATTTATGAGGAGGGTTTAAGCATGATAGAAATAGAAAAACCTAATATAGAAATTACAGAATTAAGTGAAGACGGATCCTATGGAAAGTTTGTAGTAGAGCCCTTAGAACGAGGGTTTGGCACTACTATGGGCAATTCCATGCGCAGAGTACTACTTTCTTCCCTACCAGGAACCGCAGTATCCTCGATAAAGGTAGATGGTGCTCTCCATGAGTTTTCAACCTTGACAGGAGTCAAAGAGGACCTTGTGGAGATAGTACTCAACCTTAAGGAGCTCAATTTAAAAATGCAGGGCGATGAGCCTAAGACATTGATTATCAATGCCCAGGGCAGTGGAGAAGTAAAGGGTGGCGATATTATAGTTGACTCTGATGTAGAGGTAAAAAACCCAGACCACCACATTGCCACGCTTAATGAAGATGCAAAGCTGTATATGGAAATAAACATAGAAAAGGGCAGGGGATATGTTCCATCTGAAAGGAACAAAAGGTCCGGTCAGCCTATAGGTATTATTCCCGTAGACTCAATTTTCACTCCCATCCGTAGGGTAAACTATAATGTAGAAAATACCCGTGTCGGCCAGGTAACAGACTTTGACAAGCTAACACTGGAGGTATGGACTAATGGTACAATAAAGGCAGATGAAGCCGCCAGCTTAGCAGCTAAAATAATGAGCGAGCACCTTTCCCTTTTCATAGACTTAAGCTCCCATGTCAATAATGTAGAGATTATGGTGGAAAAGGAAGAGGACAAGAAGGAAAAAGTTCTAGAGATGACCATCGAGGAGCTGGATCTTTCCGTCCGTTCATACAATTGCCTGAAGCGTGCAGCAATCAATACCGTTCAAGAGCTTATCCAAAAGACTGAAGCTGATATGATGAAGGTTAGGAATCTTGGCAAAAAGTCTCTTGAAGAAGTGAACAATAAGCTTGCAGCGTTAAACTTGGGTTTAAAAAAAGAAGAAGACTAGGATAGATAAGGAGGGATATTATGCCCGGACATAGAAAATTAAGCAGGACAACGGATCAGCGTATGGCTTTGCTTAGAAACCAGGTCACTGCCCTTTTATGGCATGGCCGTATTGAAACTACGGAAGCTCGAGCAAAAGAGGTTCGCAAGATTGCTGAAAAGCTAATAACCCTAGCCGTTAATGAGTATGACAATAGCGAAACGGTTACAAAAAATGTTGATAATGAAAAAGGTCAGACCACAACTATAGAGGTCACCAA
>DASRNC010000200.1:0-2034 GCA_035647595.1 Bacillota bacterium
CCCAGTGCTTAGTCCATAAATATATTAATGTACAAGCAATTAAGCTTCTAAGCAATGATGGCTATATTAGCGAGTTTAACTTCTTTGGAAGTTATATCAGTCAAATCAACAAAGGGGCTGTATGGGCAGACCAGGATTTCAAAAGTAGCATGCATTTCTATAATCCCTATAGGAAGAAGGGTCTATATGGCAGAAAAAATGCTTTGGATTTGGGTGTGGGGTATTATAACAAAGCTAGGCTACTTTGGGACGAGGGTAAGTTTGATAAAGCCTTCTTCTACTTTGGAGCAGCTCTGCACATAGTACATGATATGACAATTCCTCAGCATGCTAATATCAAACTTTTAGACAATCATCGCCAGTATGAAGCATTTGTTCAGCGCATGTATCAACATGTCAACTATTTCCAGATAGAAGATGGTACCTATATACTAAGTTCTTTAGACAAGTATATTAGATTTAATGCGAGAGTAGCATTGAAAATCCATCACAGATTTAAAAATATAAGGGATGATGAGCAACGTTTTTATAAGATAACCAGGTGTTCATTACCCCTAGCTCAGAAAACTAGCGCTGGTGTCATGGTCTTACTATATAAGGATATTTTTGGCGAGACACAAGGCACTCGGCAAAAAAGCAATAAGGTATTGCCTTACAGCAAACTCGTCCCTGGACTAAGAGGATTAATAAGATCCTAGACTCTAAAAAGCTATAGGGTATAACCAAAGCCTAGGATAGTGAAACGCTTGTTTTCATCCCCCAAAGCCATTTTTATTTCTACATTGTGTTGTTTTTGTTCAGGCTCGTTATATAAAAGTACTGTGTTACAATGGGTCCAGTTGTTAATATGAGGATCCTCGGTTTTGATATGTAAACCATCTACTAAAATATCTGCTCTGCCAAACTCACTGTCTCCTGAATCCTTATAGATTAAAAGGAGGCTTTTACTGCTTATTGTTAATTTAAAGCTCCTGTCTCCCGATGCTGGGCTGTGCATCCAATTGAAGGGGAATTGAGGTGTTCCTACTACATTAATATCCATTTCTACTTTCTGAAGGTCAGTATCAGTTTCTGTAAAGCTACCTTCTTCTATCATAGCAGTATCTATCTTGGTTTTTCTATCAAGTAGCCTTATACCCTTGAAGTCATTCCCAATAACTGGTTTCTTATTTATGTCAATATCACTTACTTCCATATCCGAATCATCAGTTACCCTGAACAAATGGGCTAGAGAATCTGCCATTATTGTATGTCCATCATTTGTCGGATGATATATGTCATAGAAAAACTGTCTTTTTGTTATAATATTACCCGCTGACTTGGGGAGTTTGAATTGGTCCACTAGGGCATCCTTAATACTGACCATAGGCAAGCAATAGTGATCACCAACCGGCGCAAGCCTATCCTGCAAGTTCCAATCATCCACAAATACGCTAAACAATAAAATAAGGGCAGGCTTGTTCTCTGCTGCTAGGATTTTCAAACACAAGCTTTCATATGAAATACCTTTAGTCTCATCACCATCATCATTTACGGCAAATTCAACTACTACAATATCAGGTGTTTTATTTCCATCCCTGAGTATATCTCGCTCATAACGTATCATTCCAAGCTGTGAAGGGGTCCCGCCTACACCTGCTTTTACAAAATGAATATTATTATTCTTGTCATTGCCAAACATACTTTTGAAAATTTTATATGACTTGTATGCATAGCATTCCGTATTTATTGGTTTCGCTGAAGCTCCTTGAGTTATCGAGCCACCCATATAAGCAATTGTTACATCCTCGCCTCTTTTTGCCCTTTCAATAGCGCGCTTTAACCGATAATTGTTTCCTTTACTAAGCAACGATTTTGAAATTATTTGTTTATACTCATCAGAATCAAATATAACTGGTTTTTCTACACTTGCTTCTTTAACCTTGAAGCCATCGTTTAAATAAAATCTTATCGTTGCTTCTGCAACCTCTCCAGCTTTATCAAATTCAAAGGCGTACTTTCCTGGCACATCATCCTCTGGCGAAAATTTATAAT
>DASRNC010000201.1:0-2558 GCA_035647595.1 Bacillota bacterium
TAGTAAAGAAGAACGAAATAACAAATAGGAAAAAACATTGTTTATACTTTGCTAGAAGGAGAGTAAATATATGGGATTATTTACAAAGGAAATAGGGATTGATTTAGGAACGGCAAATACTTTGGTATACCTTAAGGGAAAAGGGATAATTTTAAGGGAGCCATCGGTAGTGGCTATTAATAATCATACAAAACAGGTTCTTGCGGTTGGCTTAGACGCAAAACAAATGATAGGTAGAACACCTGGAAATATAACAGCAATTCGACCATTAAAAGATGGTGTTATTGCAGATTTTGAAACTACCCAAGGGATGTTGAAATATTTTATTAAAAAGGCTACGGGAAATAGTCCGCTAACAAGGCCAAGAGTTGTTATATGTGTTCCTTCAGGTGTTACTGAGGTCGAAAAGAGAGCTGTTGTTGATTCCGCAATGTCTGCAGGTGCCAAAGAGGCGTACCTTATTGAAGAACCAATGGCATCTGCTATAGGCGCAGGACTACCCGTTGCAGAGCCTTCGGGTAGTATGGTTGTAGATATAGGCGGCGGGACAAGTGAAGTGGCGGTAATTTCGCTTGGAGGTATTGTGGTCAGCAGATCTTTGAGGGTGGCAGGCGACGAGTTTGACGATGCCATTATTCACTATATTAAGAAGGAATATAACCTTATGATAGGCGAAAGAACTGCAGAGGATATTAAGCTAAAAATTGGGTCGGCCTATAAACCCGATCAAGAGGAATCATATAAGGTAAGCGGACGTGATCTAGTTACAGGCCTACCAAAAGAGCTAGCCATCTCCAGCGATGAAATCCGTGAATCGCTTAGAGAACCCATTTTCTCCGTGGTGGATTCAATTAAACTAACTCTCGAAAAGACCCCTCCGGAGTTAGCTTCCGATATTATGGAAAGAGGCATTATGCTGGCAGGAGGGGGAGCTTTATTAAAAGGATTCGACAGATTGATTTCTGAGGAAACTGGGATTCCTGTATTCATAGCCGAACAGCCTATTGACTGTGTCGTATTGGGCACAGGAAAGGTGCTAGAAGAGCTAGATACACTAAGTAATGTGCTTTTATCATCTCGGAGGAAATAAATAAAGTAAATTCACGGGAGGAATTCCTTTGAGAAGAATTTTATCCAATAGAATAGTTATGGTTGCACTGATTATCGTTATTCTGCTTATTCTTGTAATTGTGTCTCACAATGAAAAAAGTGGAGTAAATATAGTGGGAAATGTTATTAGTATCCCGGCTGCCCCGCTTCAAAAAACTTATACATTTATAAGTGGGAAGATAGAAGATTTCTTTGGATATTTTGAGGACATTAGTGATACTAAGGCTAAAAATGAGGAGCTCCAACAGAGAGTTGGACAACTTGAGCAGCAGGTATTAGAGCTTGATAAACTTAAAGATGACAACAAAAAGCTTAGGGATGCCCTGAATTTTAAGGATCAATTTGACGAATACGATTTTATAGGAAGCAGTATCATTGCAAAAGATCCGGGCAACTGGTTTAATGTCTTTACTATTAACAGGGGAGCTAAGGACAATATTAAAGTGGATTCCCCGGTTATTACAGCCTATGGGCTTGCAGGGAGGGTCTCTAAGACGGATCTTGTTTCGTCAAGGGTTGTCTCAATTATTGACATTGATAGCACAGTAAGTGCAAGGCTTTCTAAAACCCGTGACCTTATTGTTGTAAGGGGTGATGTAGAGCTTAGAAGTAAAGGGCTATGCAGAGCAGATTACATTCCTCCAAATACAGATGTTATGCCCGGTGACACAGTGGAAACCTCAGGTATAGGAGGGATATACCCGAAAGGTATAATAATAGGCAAGGTTGTTAGCGTTGTTAGCAATGAAGGTCAGTATGATTCCTATGCTGTTATTGAGCCGGTAGTGGATTTCAAGCGCCTTGAGGAGGTATTAGTCCTTAACAAGGAGCCTTGAGGAATGTAAAGGAAATAGAATGAGATACAGGATTATATCAGCAATTATTTTGATTTTGAGCGGCGCCTTATTTCAAAGCACAATACTGGAATCAATAGAGATTTTCGGCATTAGGCCAAATCTGTTGATTGTTCTTACAGTGATAGTTTCACTTCTTAGAAGTCCGGGGGAGAGCGGGATTATGGCTCTTTCTTTTGGTCTCACCATGGATATTCTTTTGGGCAAATCCTTGGGATGGTATGGCCTATTATTCTTTTTGGTTTCCATACCAATATCTCTTATAAATGAGAAGCTATATAGGGAGAAGTTCGTTGTGTTAACATCATTCTCTTTTGCATCAACTGTAATTATTGAGACCCTGTTTATTTTTATTATATTTATATTTAAAGATTTAGGGCATATTCCCTATCTTTTTGGAACAATAATAATACCCGAGGCTATCTATAACAGCGCTTTTATTTTATTGCTGTTTAGACCCATTACAAAAGTATATAGTCTGCTTGATAGAATTGACAGAAGGAGGAATAGATTGCCGGCATGAAAGAACATGAGAAAAAGCATGAAGGACTGGACAGATACATAATAATAGCAATTTTTATCGCAGTGTCGGCG
>DASRNC010000202.1:0-4876 GCA_035647595.1 Bacillota bacterium
ATCCTTGAGGGCGGGCAGACGGTCTCAAGGATCTCTCCTGTATTGGTGTTTCTCCAGCTAGCACCCTCTGGCAGGTATAGGCTACGCTCATTTGTATCCTCATGCATTATCGGTGCAACCAACACATCAGGCCCAAACATATAGGCATCCTCAATATCCCATGCAGCCTTATCCTGAGGGAAGTCGTAAAAGAGGGGCCTTATTACAGGAGTACCCCTTTTATGGGCCTGCTCCATTAGTCCCTTTATATATGGTTTTAGTTCTTCTCTTAGGAACATATACTTTTTCAGGATTTCATATGCCTCTTCTCCATAGGACCAAACCTCATTGTCAGCTCCTGAGAAGAATAGGCCCCCGCCCTCTGTCCCAAGCGGTTCCTGGTGGGGCAAGCGCTCACCATGGAGTCTAAATACAGGACAGAAGACACCAAACTGAAACCACCTGACCAAGAGCTGCCTAAAGTCGGGGTCATCAGGGTTGCCTCTTAGGAAGCCACCAATATCTGTCGTCCACCAGGGTATCCCAGCCATTCCTACATTCAAGCCTGCGGTAAGCTGTTCGCGTAGACCTCGGAAGCTGGAATCGACATCCCCGGACCAAAGCAATGTCCCATACTTTTGGCTACCCGCCCAGGCACACCGGACCAGGTTTATCACCTTGTCCTCGCCTGCTTCTGTCATACCGTCATAAAAACCCTTTGAAAAGAGTCTCGGGTAAATGTTGTTGCACTGAAGGGCTGGCCCTAGCTTGTACCGATACAAGGAGAAGAAATAGTTGCCGTATTCCGGCTCCGCCTCATCTAACCAAAATAGTTTTACACCCTTGTCAAAATAGTTTTCCTTTGCCTTTTGCCATACATAGTCTCTGGCTTCTGGGTTTGTAGCATCAAAGAAAACCAGGTTGCCCGTAAACTCCATATGTGTAGTTATACCTAAATCGTTTTTTACCAGATAGTCCTTTTTGCTCATTTCATCAAAGTTTTCACTGTCCTTGGCAACTGTAGGCCAAATTGAAACCATCAGCTCTATACCCATTTCCTTTAGCTCTTTGATCATGCCCTCAGGGTCTGGCCAGTAGACCGGATCAAACTTCCATTCGCCGTGGTTTGTCCAATGGAAAAAGTCAACCACGATAACCGAAATGGGTAGCTCCCTCTTTTTATACTCCCTGGCTATTCCGAGTAACTCCTCCTGGGTCTGGTAGCGCAGCTTGCACTGCCAAAAGCCCATGGCATAGTCAGGCATCATGGGCACCTTGCCTACTACATCAGCATACTGCTCCTCTATTTGGGCTGGTGTGTCTGCAGCTGTTATCCAATAGTCCAGTTGCTTAGTATTTTCAACATGCCATTCGGTTATGTTTTTATCAAAGGATACAGACCCTACAGCGGGATTGTTCCAAAGGAAGCCATAACCAAGACTCGATACCGCAAAGGGCACGGAGGCCTGTGAATTGCGTTGTTCAAGTAAGAGCTTGCAATTTTTTTGATTCAAGTAGCCATGCTGGTACTGGCCCATGCCAAATATCTTTTCCTCAGGATCAGACTCAAATCTAGCAGTAAGTGCATAGTCGCCACCTGTATGTGGTCTCCAATCCCGTGCCTCCAAATTAAGTGTACTGCAGTAGCGCGTGAGCTCGCGTCGATTTCTCACATACTCCTTTAAGAGTATTTCATCCCTTTGGTTGTAAAAGGTTATCAGGCCGTCATACCGAATAGTTGCCCGAATATTCCCATTTTTAATAAGGCCCTGCTTTTCACCTATCTCTATGGTGCAATCGCCATCTACTGGTGGCTTAGTATCAAGGGCCCAGTCCTCCTTTATGAATTCGCTGCCTTTGATAGCCCTAACCCTAAGGCTGTTTTCACCCCAAGGTTCTATACATAAAAGCTCCCCGTACAGCTCCCGTATAAGGCTATTTTTCTCCTGCCTAAACACACTTCCCATACAAGCACTCCTTTGCTATTTTTCATGTCCAGCCTTTTTAAAAAACAAACTATTTACGATTATATCATGTGGGATTTAATAGTTTCTATACCCTATTATAATTCATAAGCAAGACCTACTTATCAGGCTAAAAAAAGAGGGCCTTGTTACTTACAAAGCCCTCATAGATATATAGCCTAACAAAGCTTATCCTTACTTTTCAGCTTCTTCCATCAGCTGTTTCAATCTATCAGCTTCACCTTGCTGGTACTCAATACACTCTTGATAACCATACTCATCAGCTCTTTCAAGCATCTCTGCAACTACGCTGTCATATTTCTCATCGCTGTCTGCATAGATTGCCTGCCAGGAGTAGTTGGTAATAGTGTTAGCAACCTGATTCCATATGGTAAGTAGCTCGTCGCTTTTGGGTGTTGCAGCATATGAAGTTCCAGTCTTTATGGATATGTGCCCATTTTTTATTAGGTACTCATTAACATCCAAGGCGTCTGCCCAGTCTCTCCAATCCTGTTCAATCTCACTAACCTCACGGTCAAGGTTTGTTTCCCAGAAATTGTAGTTGTAGCTTTCTTCATTTGAAGTATCAGGATTTGTTGCATCCCTATTCCAGGTTTCATTGTTTATTTGGTTTTCCCCATCCCCATAGGTACCACTCCAGCCTTCAGGCATATCTACTGTAGCGTCAGCCAAGGCTAATTTACCAAAGTCGGTTAGGTAGGGTCTACCCTCATCATCATAATCCCAGGTTACACTTTGAGGTCCGTTTTCCTTTACCATTGTGCCCTCAGGAGTAGATAACCAGTTGATTATAGCCATGCAAAGCTCTGGATATTCTGACTTTGCACCTATGGACCATACACGGTTTTCACCGTAAACATTAAGACCATATGCAATATTTTTCTGGTCCTTGGCTGCTAAGGGTAACATGGCCTTGCCTTCACTTAGGTGTTCTTCATTGTTATAAGCACCGCTACCCATCCAGTCAAATATGTTAAAGAAGGCAGCACCAGTCTGGTATTTTTCAATAAAGTCATCATAGGTCTGGGTCATTGAGTCAGGATCAAGAAGTCCTCGTTGATATAGCTGGTTGTAGAATTTCAGCGCTCTTAGGTACTCTCCACCCTCTTTTAAGCAATCCTCGTAGGTCTTTGTCTTAGTGTCAAAAACACCAAAGCCAAATTCATCATAGCCATAAAGAGCACTCGTTGCCTTTACAAACATAACCATATCACCATCCCAATCGGAAAACAATGATACACCATATGTTTTGCCACCCGTATCAGATGTGGGCTCTAAGGCTACCATATCCTCTAGAACGTCAATAAAGTCTTCTAGTGTGTTCACTTCGGGATATCCTAGTTCCTTATAAAGATCCCAGCGGATATCAGGACGGTAGAAAAATGCTTCATGGTCTTCTGCACTCGTTCCTACATTGTGCCCAAAGCCATACAGGTTACCGCCAGATATATTTCTGTTCTTTTCAAGTGCCTTGTCCATATTAGCCTTTATGTATGGACCAAAATCGTCTAGTAACTCGTCTTCTTCCCAGTCAAAGAGCATGCCTGCCTCTACAGACTGCATGTATTCATCTGCATCGCTACCAAATACCACGATATCACCTAGGTCTCCCGATTCCATACGGGTAGCAAAGGTACCTTCTCCCTCATTGACTATGTTTAGCACAACATTAAATCTTTCCTTCATAATCTGTGCGAACCAGCCAACCTGCTCACCTGAAAAGTTTGCCAGCTGCGTATAGACTGTTAGTGTAACTGTCTCTTCAGGTATAATGTCTGTCAGGTCTCCTTCTCTGGCATCCGACGGATCATCTGGCGGATCATCTGTGGTTCCTGCCGTTTCTGTCGGATCGTCTGTAGGTTTATCTACATCCTCGCCTCCACCACAGGCTACCAAGGAAAAGACCATAGCCAGAACAATTATGAGTACCAGCCATTTTGATGTTTTTTTCAACTTAAGTTCCCCCTTTTATTTTGTTATTTCTAGGCCCGTAAAAGCCCATATATTTAACCGGCATTTTGCCGGGAAATATCATGCTCCTAATAGCTTTTGTTTTATCCCTTTACCGCGCCTATCATAATGCCCTTTTCAAAGTACCGGGACATAAAGGGATAAACGAGTAAAATAGGTACTATGGTAATCATGGCGACGGTTAGCTTTACTGTCCTAGCATTTAGGGCTGCATTTAAGGCTGCCTGGGAAATCTGCCCACCCCTCATTAGCTCAGCTAGGTTGTTTGAGGTTTGAAGGTAAATGTAGAGTCTGTACTGGAGTGTATAGAGCTCTGGCCTATTTGACATAAGGATCATAGAGTCTATAAAATTATTCCAGTGGCCAACAGCGCCAAATATTGCAATGGTGGCTAGTATGGGCTTGCTAAGTGGCCATATAATTTTACGAAATATTGTAAAGTGGCCTGCCCCATCCATAACGGCGCTCTCCTCCATTTCTGCAGGAATAGACTCTATATAGGTTTTTACCAGTATGATGTTAAAGGGAGATATTATGCCGGGTATTACATAGGCCCAAAAATTGTTGGTCAGCCCCAGCATGGACATATTTAGATACCAAGGAATAAGACCTGCATTGAAATACATAGTGATTATTATAAATCTATATACGAATTTACGGCCCCACATCTCCCTTTTTGTAACAAGATAGCCGACAAGTGCTGAGGCAAATACCATGACCGCAGTTCCGATCAGGGTCCTTGCTATCGACATATAGGCGGAGGTGCCTAAATCGTTTACGTTAGTTAGCATGAGGTAGTTATTAAAGTGTATTCCTTTAGGTAGAAAGTTTATTTGACCAGTCCTAACTAGCTCATTATTGCTTATTGTGTTGATAAAGAGATAATAAAATGGGAAAATACATATTAAGGTAAATATTATAAAAAAGCTATAGTTTAATAG
>DASRNC010000203.1:0-2784 GCA_035647595.1 Bacillota bacterium
TCATAATACATGGATAAATGGTCTTCGGCAGAATTATATGAAAGACCTGCCCAGGAACCATCCATCATCCATAATTTTAAATCCTCGTCTTCCTCTTGCATATCTATTATATTGCCCAAGCTGCCTATCCTTCCATATGATTCTAGCAGGGTCTTTTTCCTTGACCAAATGTTTTTATTAAGCTTTATTGACCTGTAGAGAAAGGTCCTCATACCAGTTATTCTCAAAAGACCAGCTAGCATGGTATCCCAATCATATTCATGCCTTACAAGGGCACTGACAAACACCATTGCTTGAAACATTGCATCCCTATCAGGAATAAAATCACTACAGTATATAGATTGTCTGTCCCAGACTATATAGCTCTCTGTTTCCTCCTCCTGCTCCGTTTGCTCAAAAAGCTCGTACATAGGTGCCCGCACTGCTAGGCCCCTATATGACAAAATGGGAACAGAAATTGATGGCGTGAAAATATCTGTATAAACCTTGTAGTCTTCTCCTGCAAGATCAAGCCACTCTTTGAGCACTATAGCGGAAACCCATTGGTCTGGTACAATATGGCCCCTTGAATCAATAACCCCTAAGCTGCTGCCATCACCGCTAAAAAATAGGCCTATTTGTCCATGCCGCTGCTGTATAAGTCTAAAGGTAGGCTGCATATTTCTAGGGCTTGGATAGGGTACACAGTCCATAAAGCCAGGATTGGGCTTTGTCCTAATCGCAATAGTATTGAAACCGTAATGCCTGAGTATGTCCTTGATATAACCACCAACGCTACCAAAGCAGCTGTCACTAATTACAAGGGGCATCTTAGGCCCTGGTCTCTTTATAGTTATCAGGCCACTTAACAAGTCCATATAGGCTTTGGACACATCAATATAGGTCAATAAGTCCCTATTTTCATCGGCAGCCCGAGGATACCTCCTATAAAGGTGGTTAAATAACGAGGATAAAAAATCCCTGCCCAAGGGCCGACCCTGTGATGACCTAAATACCATGCCAGAGTATCGCGCAGGCCTCCCTTTTCCCGTAACCATAATCCCCAAGTCAGCCTTGTAAAGCCTTGCCGACAGAGAAAGAAATGACGTTGGCGCAGGCTTCTTGTGGAAGAATACCCTTATACGGTTACCTGTCAATACCTGTTGAATAGCCCAAGCATACTCCCTTGATAAAAACCTTGTATCATAGCCTATGACTACCGATGCACTAGTATCACAGCTTTCATTTAAATAATCGGCAACCCCCTGGGCTATTATTGTCATGTTTTCAAAGTTAATCTCATCGCTTATTACTCCAAACCAACCATCCTTAGCAAATTGAATCGAGGTCATCACCCCCCTCAATACATTTTATGCCCTATAGTCAATTGTGTGTAAAAATGTATACCTTAACTACATATAGTGGTATATCCTTTTGGATTTAAGACACTTATCCACAGGCCCGTGGTGTTCTTATCCACATATCCACACGCTTATCCCCAGAATGTTGGTTTAGCTAGCATTCAGGCTTGTGGAGAAAATGATATGTTCTCCACAATTTCCACAGTCTAAAAAGGCAATCAGCAGACAGTAAAGATACCATCTGCTGATTTGACCGGTTATTTGTAGTCTACAATATGCATTTTGCATAATGAAGATAACACTTATCAATATTTTCTATTAATTAGGGCGACTATATGTACAAAGCGCTGTAACCCATAGCTATATTTAAACACCTCCCATATTTGAGAGATGGGCTGTCCCTTGTTACAGGTTATTGTAAATCTCCACTTGTTTTATAAATCTTACCTTAATCCTAATAAGTTGGTCAAGCAGAATTTTCCAATGACAACTTGTCTGCCACCAATGCAATGAACTCACCATTAGTGGGTTTATCATTCTTGTCGTAAACTACATAACCAAAAAGCTTGTTAATGTTTTCAACCTTACCACGGTTCCAGGCTACGTCAATTGAATGTCTAATGGCCCTTTCAACCTTGCTAGGTGTAGTATTAAATTTATTAGCTATACCCGGGTATAGCTCCTTGGTAATTCTGTTAATGACATCAGTATTGTCTACCACCATTTTTATAGCTTCCCTAAGAAAATGATAGCCTTTTATATGGGCTGGTATACCTATAGTCAGGAATATACTGGTTATTCTTTCCTCTATATTGCGTTGTGGAGGAGGGTTAATTGGCTGTTTTAGGATCCGGTTGACCTGGTTAGGTGCGCCTGCTGCTTCTCTAATCCGAGCAGATATCATCTCGAAATCAAATGGCTTTATCATATAGTATTTGGCGCCCAAATCAATAGCACGCTTGATTAGATCCTCCTGCCCAACCGCTGATAGACATATGACAGAAGGCATGGGCTCCATGCCCATTTTTGATAGGTATTCCAGGACTCCAAGGCCATCTAACTGTGGCATAATCATGTCTAGCAGCACTACATCTGGCTGCAGGTCCTCGATTATCTCTGTGCCCTTAACACCGTTTGACGCAGTCCCGATCATCTCCATATCCTCCTGCAGTCCTACGAATGATCCTAAAATGTCTCTGATGTGTGGATTGTCATCTATGACAACCACTTTGGTCTTTTCTACCATCTCTTTTCCCCCTCATTTTTGTTCTACAGCATTCCACATTATACGGGCGCATTCGCCAAAACTATCTATATTATGTCGAACGCTGTATATTATAGAAATTCTTGGTACCGCCATTGATTTTTATTCTATCACAACTTAAGCCAATAATAAAGACAATATTCAAATGTTTTTATAAATAAAAGAGCAGGAGTATTATTT
>DASRNC010000204.1:0-5030 GCA_035647595.1 Bacillota bacterium
ATATTAAAAGAGCCTAATACTTTGTAGAATAGTAGGGTTTTGTGTTAAAATGTATGTTTGAGTGACAAAATTGCAAAAACGGTGGAGGAACAGCGATGAAGGGTAGAGGGACAAGGATAGGTGCAATACTCATCTTAGTGCTTCTAATATGCATAACAGGAATTGTTATTTTGGGGACAGATATATTTAATATACAAAAAATCTCCGTAAAAGGTAGCGAAGATATTGATAAAAATGTTATAATCAGTATATCGGGTATATCCTATGGCGATAGCATATTTAAGATAAGTCGGAAGCAGGTAAGAGAAAGGCTAGAAAACACACAACCCTACCCCTTAGTAAAGGAGATCCTGCTGAGGTTGCCCGATGAGGTTGAAATACAGATTGAAGAGAGGGCAGCCACAGCCTACATACCTTACCTGAGCTCATATATAGTTATAGACAAAAACGCCTTCATAGTGGATATAGTCAAGCAAGGGTCTGGAGAGGCCAAGCATATGAAAATAGAGGGAGTGAGACTCCTCAATTTTGCCAAAGGTACCCAGCTGGAGCTAATAGAGAGCGAGGACATAAAGCAAAGAGTTATAATCAGTCTTTTAGATTCTATAAGTGCTCAAGGTGTACAGAATGTGATTTCCATAATACATATGTCGGATGTTGATAATATACAGCTTGAGACCAAGGATGGGATCATAGTAAAATTAGGACAAGCTACACAGGTGGATACAAAGCTGAGCTGGATCCTGTCAGATGCCTATACTGACTTGGTTGATGAAAATATGCAGGGAGTCCTTGATGTAAGTGTGGCAGAAAAGGCAGTATTTAGACCTAAACAAGAGTTAAATGAGGTGGGAGAGTGAAAAAGACATTAGGTGGACAATTGGCTATTTTGTTTGTCAGCCTGATTTTGGGTTTGGCATTAGCCTCACAATTTAAGAATGTGCAGAATGTTGGGGGCAGTGTATCACTGCAGAGGACTCAAGAGCTTTCAAGCGAAATCCAAAAACTAAATCAGGATATAGCTGGCCAACAGCAGATTATAGGGGACTTAGAGCAAATGCTTCATGAGTATGAAAGTGCTAGTCAGGATGATGGCGATTTTAACGATACTATGTATAGGGAACTGGAGAGGTCGCGGGTACTGGCTGGACTTACTGATTTAGAGGGTGCTGGTATAATAGTTACTGTTGATGTAGTACCAATTACAGGGTGGTACGACGAATCAACTATTATCCGCAATGTCTATCACGACGACTTGCTATTACTGGTCAATGAGCTTAATGCTGCAGGTGCAGAGGCCATAGCAATCAACGATGAAAGAATATTATCGACCACAGAAATAAGAAACGCAGGCAATTATATAGTAATAAATACTAACCGGCATTCTACACCCTTTAAGATAAAGGCAATAGGGAACCCAGACACCTTGGAGGCATCCTTAAAGCTGTTAGGTGGGGTTGCAGACACACTTGGTGAGGAATTGGAGATTAAGATACAGCGAGAAGACAGGTTGAAGCTATCTAAATTTAATGGGTATATGCAGTTCAAGTATGCTACACCTATACATTAGTGGCTTATGGAGAGATACTTATGAACAAGATTAAAAGAATGCTATTGTTTACATTAGTTTGTATTGTATTAGGTTTTATAATTGTGCTTGCATTTAATAGTGATACACAGAGTGTAGAACTTGGTGGTGTAACGTCAGTAAGAAAGATAGAAGAACTATATAAAGAGAGAATAGATCTAGAGGATATGAAAAGCGAGCAGGATGACCAGATAAGGCAACTACAAGGTGCCATTAGCCAATTTGAAGAAGAGGCAGCTGGGCGTAGCAAGCATGCACGCTTGATAAATGAAGACCTATTAAAGACAAGGGCATATGCTGGATTGGTTGCACTTGAAGGACCAGGTGTAGAGATTGTTTTAAACGACCGAAAACGTGATACCATAATAGCTAATAATTTCAATTATTTTATTGTCCACGATAGTGATGTCCTAAATGTAATTAACGAATTGAAAAGTTCCGGGGCAGAAGCCATATCTATCAATGGAACTAGGATAATGGCAAACTCCAGGATAAGCTGTGGTGGTCCAACCATTAACGTGGGTAAATATGGAAGGTTTGCGCCACCCTTTGTAATACAGGCTATAGGCGATCCAGACATACTAGCCGCAAGCTTTGAGAAGCCTGAAAGCGTTTATCACGATCTTATAGCTTGGGGTTTGGAGTTTCAGATAAAAAAGATAGAGCATTTAGATATACCACGTTATTTGGGTGACGTGGAATTGAGATTTGCCACTACTATTAGGGAGTGAGGAAAATGTGGTTACCTCTTTTGGGGATTTTGGTCGGGATTGTTTTAGGTATGGTGTTTCCGTTTACTGTACCTCTTGCATACTCATCTTATATGTCTGTAGCAGTCTTGGCTGCTCTTGACTCTGTCTTCGGAGGCATAAAGTCGCACTTGAAGAACCAATTTGAGTCAGATGTATTTTTAACAGGTTTTTTTGGGAATGCTATTTTAGCTGCTGGACTCACATATATAGGAGACCGGCTTGATGTTCCTATTTATCTTGCAGCCATATTCGTATTCGGCAGCAGACTATTTCAAAATTTTGCAGTAATCCGCAGGTTGATATTACTTAAGTTTAAGAAAAAGACTAAAGTAATTCCTGATAAGCAAGAAAAAATAGAAAATTAGTCTTACTATTTTCAAACTTGTTATTTTACTGTTGTTGAATATATGATAATATAGCCCTAGTACTATCATTAGAAGGGTAGAAAGGGTAATATTTTTGAAGAGCATAAACACAACTATAGAGCTAGGCACAACTAAACTGACAGTGCTCATATCCCGCACCAAAAAGGACGGTAATATAGAAATATTGGGCTTAGGCAATGTAGACTATCCTGATACCCATAGTGAAAAGCAAGAGCATCCTGAGTTCATAGAGGGTTCACTCAAGCGGGCAATAGGACAAGCAGAGGAAGGCGCGGGCTACAAGGTTAGGAGGAGTAGCCTAGGTATTCCAAATGAATTTTGCGGACTTATTAGAAATTATAAAGAAATTTATCCAAGACGCGACCTAACTATACGGGACATAAGAAGGCTGAGAAAGCTCACAGAGGACTATACAGTGCCAGAACCATGGGGAATTACAGACGTGTATTACGGTAGCTTTAATGTGGACGGTCTTAGCATAGCACAGCCCCGGGGTATATACTCTGAAGTATTTGGGCTAGAATCATCATTAATTTGTATGGATAGTACATTCGTGACTAGCATGGTAGGACAGGTCCAGGCTTTAAATATAGGCGTGAATCAAGTTA
Source organism: Bacillota bacterium (assembly GCA_035647595.1). GTDB lineage: Bacteria > Bacillota > Clostridia > Caldicoprobacterales > DTU083 > UBA3906. The sequence continues at coordinate 3,335 of DASRNC010000204.1, forward strand.
TACCTGCTCCTGCAGCACTCGGTACTACAATGGTACTACAAGAGGAAATGGATGCAGGGGCATTGGTCATTGATATAGGGGGAAATTCTACTGATATTGCATACTTTGAAGATGGTAGGCCCCTTGTGCTTGACTGGCTTCCGGTTGGTGGAAGACATATCAGTAATGATGTACAAGAGGGCATGAGTATCACCCTTGACGAGGCTGACAGGCTAAAAAGACAGTGCGTTTTAGGACAAGTTCCCCAGGCGGAACAGGAGCAAGATGAGGATATGAGGGATGGCTACAAGCATACATCTGATAGGGTAGACAATCTTGACTTCCTTGAAAAAATCATAGAAGCCCGGGTAGAGGAAATGCTTCAGATGGCCAAGGGTAAAGCAGCTTCCAGTGGACTACTGAGGGATAGTTGTAGGACAATCATAACAGGCGGAGGCGTGGCCATGCTCAAGGGCATAAAGGGCTTTGCAACGGATGTACTTGGAATGCCGGTTAGGATTGGCGTTCCTGATACAATAGGGCTGGCAAGCCCAGTATATGCATCTGTTTACTCATTAGCCATGGCCGACAAGTCTCTGAATAAAAAAGGACTTGGACTAGTTAAATACGTGCAAAATTTATTTTTCAATCTAGAACAAATTGTACTTAGGAATCAACAAAAAAGAGGATAAATCAGAGGGAGGGTAAAGCGTGTTGGAATTTGACATTGACATGGATCAATTCGCTACTATAAAAGTGGTTGGGGTAGGCGGAGGCGGCAACAACGCGGTAAACCGGATGATAGAGCATGGGTTAAAGGGTGTAGACTTTATCTCCATCAATACAGATAAACAGGCTTTATATGTTTCACAGGCGACTCAGAAGATACAAATCGGAGAGAAGCTGACCAAGGGTCTTGGGGCAGGGGCCAATCCAGAAATAGGTCAAAAGGCCGCTGAAGAGAGCAAGGAAGAAATAATTCAAACTATCAAAGGAGCAGACATGGTCTTTGTTACCGCTGGAATGGGAGGCGGTACTGGGACTGGAGCAGCCCCTGTAGTAGCAGAGATTGCCAGAGAATTAGGCATATTGACAGTAGGAGTTGTTACAAAACCCTTTATCTTTGAAGGAAAACAGCGAATGATTAATGCAGAGCGTGGGATAAACGACTTGAAGGGTCGTGTGGATACATTGGTGACAATACCCAATGACAGGCTATTGCAGGTTGTTGAAAAGAGGACATCCATGTTAGACGCCTTTAAGGTAGCAGATGATGTCCTAAGACAGGGTGTACAAGGTATTTCTGACTTGATCGCTGTTCCTGGACTGGTCAACCTTGACTTTGCCGATGTAAGAACAATTATGAAGGAAAAAGGACTTGCTCATATGGGTATAGGGAAAGGGAATGGAGACAACCGTGCTACAGATGCGGCCAAACAAGCTATCCAAAGCCCACTACTCGAAACGACAATCGAAGGTGCCAAAGGAGTACTTCTTAACATCACTGGAGGAGCTAACCTAGGCTTATTTGAGGTAAATGAAGCAGCTGAGCTTGTATCTCAAGCAGCCGATCCTGACGCTAACATAATTTTTGGTGCCGTGATAGACGAAGCATTAGAGGATGAGATTAGAATCATAGTAATTGCAACAGGCTTTGAAAGCGCCCCTCATAAACCGGAAAGAAGGAGACCTGAAAGCGCCCAGGAGACCACTACGA
>DASRNC010000205.1:0-2857 GCA_035647595.1 Bacillota bacterium
GGAGGCTGGGCCAGACAGTAGGGTTTCTACGGGATGCTCCAAGGAAAAGGACTCGGACATCAAAGTGCCATCGCCCTTTACAACCATAACCGGTGCTGTGACGCCAAATTGTGCTAGACCCGTGTTTACGGCCTTTAGCAGGGCATGGGTCATATTTATCAGGTTGGCATTTAGCAGGGTGGTCGCAGCCCTGCGTAGTGAATTGATCTCATCACTGAGTTCGTGGGCACATACGACAGGCTTACCCGTCTTCCTACGTATAAGGTCCTTGGCTTTTTGCTCAAAGGCGGAATTCCTGATGCCCCAATATTCCACTACCCCATAGGCATCTGTCCCGTCTGATGTCTTATCTAGTGCCTGCTCAAGCTTAGCCCAGTCAGGCTCTGACAATACCCTGCCCTGCTGGCCATGGCCTCCGTCGATTATTATTACATCCCCCAAGTCAGGCAGGCCGTACTCACCCTTTAGCCTCTGGTATAGGTCTCTATCATAGCCAATTAAGACAAGGGCCCCCCTGCCATCCTTGCCTTCAACACAAGCATTGGTAGCCAGGGTTGTGGACAGGGAGACAAGCTCAACCCTTTTTAGCATACTCTGGGCTAGCCTTCTAAGTGATTCCAAAATGCCCTTTGATAGGTCATCCTTGCTTGTCAATGCTTTGGCCTGTGCTACTACCCTATTTTCATTAAAATCATATATAACTGAGTCCGTATATGTACCCCCAGTATCTATACCCAATCCAAGCTTCATCATGGTGCCACTCCTTCAAGCTGCCTAGTTCGCTTTTTTAAAAGTCATACATATTATTTTATATGAAGCAGTCCTTGTATACAAGGAACAAGAAGCAGGCTTTTAATGGTTTTTACAGGAAGAATGTTGTATGCTAATATTGAGTGAAAAAATTGAATGGAAAAGTTGAAAGGTAAATGTGGGTGGTTGACATGGTAGAGCTTGGCAATGATTGGGGCATGCTTTTAGGGGATGAATTTAAGAAGGAATACTACTTAAGGCTGATGGAATTTTTAGAAAAGGAGTATAGTGAAAGGGTGATATACCCTGATATGCACAAAATCTTCGAGGCCCTTAGGCTGACCTCCTATGCCAATACAAGGGTGGTCATACTAGGGCAAGACCCCTATCACGGTCCCAACCAGGCACATGGGCTGGCCTTTTCTGTACAAAAGGGGGTCAGGATTCCGCCTTCCTTGGCCAATATATACAAGGAGCTTGAAAACGATTGTGGCTGCCCTATACCCAATAACGGCTACCTGGTCCCATGGGCAAGGCAGGGTGTGCTTTTGCTAAATGCAAGTTTAACCGTGGAAGCAGGGCAGGCTAATTCCCATAGAAATAAGGGTTGGGAGATATTTACCGATAGCATAATAAGGCGACTAAACAAAAAGACAAGTCCCCTAGTCTTTTTACTTTGGGGCAACAATGCTAAGAGCAAGGCATCCATAATAACAAGTCCATCCCACCTGATATTGAGGGCTGTACACCCCAGCCCACTTTCTGCAAATAGAGGCTTTTTTGGCTGTAAACACTTTTCAGAGGCCAATAGCTTTCTTGAGAAAAAGGGTCTTGAGAAAATTAACTGGCAGTTACCCAACTATTAAGGGTCTAATCTGCCATCCAAATGTAAGAAACAAAGGACCCCTACTCGATGGAATAGGGGGCCAAGGCTGTCTTAGTTGTAGGGATTACCTGGATGCTTTAGGGGAAGATCAACCCCCTGTGTTTGTTAATCATTATGTCTAAGGCTTCCTTCATATCGTTTATATCACCGCAAGTGTCTACGCCATTGGATGTCCAAGGCATTAGTCCCTGCCAGCCCTTTTCAAAAGCGCTCTCATAATCCTGTGCCAGCGAATTTCCCTGCCAACCAGTTGGGGCAAACTCTGCGATGATTGCGGGCTTATCAGACCCTGCGCCGTATTCCTCTGGTGTTTGGCCAAAGGGTATACCGAAGTTTTCAACCATCCATGGGTAGTGGTGGGGAGAATAAAAGTCTAGACATGCAGCCTCGTCCCCTACATAGGCCATCATAGCCTTGTCATCAACATTGTGGTTATTATTTACAACTCCGATGCCAACGGTGACTAGGATATCGCTCTCTTTGTGTATTGCAGCAGTACATTTTGCATAAAATTCTGTGAGTTTGGACCAGGGGAGCTGGCCGCATTCTTCATTTTGATTTATCCAGTCTGGTTCATTACATAGGTCAATGGACCATAGTGCTGTATTATCCTTGTACCTTCTCACAAGGGGGAGCAGATAATTGTCGATATAGGCCTCCATCATGTCACTGCCCATATGCATCCTTCTCCAGCTTTCAAAGTTTTCATGATGGTTTTTGCAATGGTCAAAGGATGTGGTGGTGGCCATTATATATAGCTGGTGCTTTTGCGCTAGCTCAAACAGACAATCGAGATGGGCCCAATAAAGGTCTGTAGCCCCGGAGACATATCCCTTTTCATCGATATTTATTCCTAGTTGGCCATCGCATGAAATCCATATCCTGACTGAATTAATTCCATGACAGTTGAGTAGTGCAAAATGCTCATCCCACCAAGCCTTGTCAAAGCTAGCTCCAAAATCGTTCCAGTTATTCCAGGGTGTGTTGGTCCCATTGATCCATAAGGTCTTGCCGTCCACCTTAAACCTATTACCCTCTATATATACCCTTTTAAGTGGGCCAGTATTAGCTTTACTTTCCATCCTGTAAACAACTCCTTTAGTCTTTGTTCATATTTTTTTTGCCATTAAGGGCAAGTCGTCTAGTAGCTCTTTGCTGCCGGAGGATAGCTTCGATATGCCTACTGCAAATTCCTCCATGCCTAAAAAATAATCAATAATG
>DASRNC010000206.1:0-8678 GCA_035647595.1 Bacillota bacterium
GGAAACACCTATGAAACTTGTTTTAAAATATTTAAAGCCCTTCACACTCTTTGTTATTGTGGGTCTATTGCTTCTGTTTACGCAGGCAATGGCAGACCTTTCCCTGCCAAACCTAATGTCCAATATAGTAAATGTCGGCATACAACAGGGGGGTATCAAGGATTCTGTACCCATAGCTATAAGCGAAGACAGCTTTGACCTTGTATCCACATTCATAAGCGATAAAAACAAGGAGGCATTTAGGAATGCCTATAAACATATAGAGCCAGGATCAGCTGAGGCCGCCCGATATATTGATTCATATCCCCTGGTCGAGCAAACCAGTATCTATATTATCAAAGAGGACGCTGATTATGAGGCTGTAGCTGATATGTACGGTAGGTCAGCCCTAGCCTTTATAGTACTTATGCAGGAGCTTGCAACAGAAGACAGCCAAGACGCCGCCTTTGATGAGGAGGGTAGGTCAGCCCTGGCTGAGGCAGACATAGATGCACTCCACCAGCTACTGCCAATGCTGAGGAATATGCCTGAGGAATCATTAACTAATGCCATACAAGCATCCGAGAGGGCAGACAGTTCAATGTATAGCCAAGTCGGTATCAGCTTTACAAGGGTCTTTTATGAAGAGCTTGGCACAGACATGCAAAAAATGCAGCGCAGCTATATCTATGGAACCGGAGCCTATATGCTACTCATCGCCCTCTTAGGTTCGGCTGCTGCCATTGGCGTAGGCCTATTGTCATCAAGGGTTGGCTCGGGACTGGCCAGGGATTTAAGGCAGGATGTCTTTAAAAGGGTAGAATCATTTTCCCTCGAGGAGTTTGATAAATTCTCCACTTCTACTCTTATAACCCGTACCACCAACGATATAACACAAATACAGATGCTTGCCACTATGGGGCTAAGAATGCTAGCTTTTGCGCCGATAATGGGCATAGGTGGCATTATAATGGCCCTAAACAAGAGTCTGTCCCTAAGTTGGATAATAGCAGTGGCTGTCATCGTCCTAATCGGTGTAGTCGCCATAATATTTACCGTTGCATTGCCAAAATTCAAGCTTATGCAAAAATTAGTTGACAGGCTAAACCTTGTTACAAGGGAATCACTAAGCGGTATGTTAGTCATTCGTGCATTTGGCAACCAGGAGCATGAGGAAGAACGCTTTGAATATGCCTCAGGAGATTTTCGTGATACAAATAGGTTTACAAACCGGGTAATGAACTTTATGTGGCCCAGCATGATTCTTATTATGAATTTATCATCACTAGCTATCGTTTGGGTAGGGGCCCACCAAATAGAAAGTTCCGCTATGCAGATAGGTGATATGATGGCCTTTATCCAATATGCAATGCATATTATCATGTCATTTCTAATGATTTCAATGATATTTATCATGCTACCAAGGGCTACAGTATCCTTAAACCGTATTGCTGAGATACTAGATACACAGGCTAAGATACTGGATATTGAAAATCCGCTTAGTCTCGGTAGCTGCAAGGGTGAGCTTGCTTTTGAGGATGTCTCCTTTAGATATAGGGGTGCAGAAAATGATGTCCTATGTAATATAAGCTTTACCGCAAGACCAGGTGAGACCACAGCCATTATTGGTTCAACAGGGTCAGGGAAATCCACACTCATACAGCTTATACCAAGATTTTATGATGTGACAGGTGGTCGTATTACTATCGACGGAGTAGATATAAGGGATATCTCTCAGCATGAGCTGCGCGAACACATCGGCTATATACCCCAAAGGGCAGTGCTTTTTTCAGGTGATATTAAGAGCAATATCAGGTATGGCAAGGATGATGCCTCAGAGCAAGACATCCTTTTAGCTACAGAAGTAGCCCAAATAAAAAATTTTGTAGAGGGCTCAGAAAAGGGACTTGATACTGAGATAGCCCAGGGAGGCAGCAATGTTTCTGGTGGACAAAGGCAGCGGCTGACAATAGCCCGTGCCCTAGTAAAGAAGGCACCAATCCTTATTTTTGATGATAGTTTTTCTGCGCTAGACTTTAAAACAGATGCAGCACTAAGAAAGGCGCTTACAAGCTATACCAGCCATTCAACAGTCTTGATTGTAGCACAAAGAATAAATACCATAATGAATGCAGAGCAGATAATTGTGCTCGATGAGGGAAATCTAGCAGGTATAGGTAGACATAGGGACCTGCTAAAGACCTGCAAGGCATATCGCGAGATTGCAGAATCCCAGCTTTCAGAGGAGGACTTAGCATGAGTAAAAAGGCTAACAGCAATACAGGGGGAGGCAGGCCTGCCAGTGGACGTCCTCGTGGCCCTATGGGCGGTGGCCGTCATGCCATGATGAGCGGAGAAAAGGCCAAGGACTTTAAGGGCAGCATGAAGCGCTTACTGTCATATCTTTCGCCTTACAAGTTTCCAATTATAATAGTTTTGCTATGTGCAATACTGGCCACAGTATTTACCATAGTTGGGCCAAGGATTTTAGCCCAGGCCATAGATGAGCTCTTTTCAGGCTTGATGCGGACTATCACCGGTAACCAGGAGGGTGTTCGATTTGGAGCCATCGGCAATGTTTTATTGATGCTTCTAGGCCTATATGTGGTTAGTGCAGTGTTTTCCTATATACAGGGCTTTGTAATGGCTGATGTTTCTACTACGGTATCCTATGACCTGCGCAATGCCATAGCTAATAAAATTCACAAGCTGCCCCTCTCCTATTTTGACAGGGTCAGCCAGGGTGAGGTATTGTCCAGGGTAACCAATGACGTTGACCTTCTAAATCAGTCCTTGAGCCAGTCCATCACCCAGATCATCACCGCAGTAACAACAATGATAGGTGTGCTCATAATGATGATAAGTATTAGCTGGAAAATGACGCTAGTGGCCCTCGCCATGCTACCCCTTTCCCTAGTCCTAGTCCTATTGGTGGTAAAGAGATCTCAAAAGTACTTCCGCAGTCAACAAGAATACCTAGGCCATGTAAATGGTCATATTGAAGAGATGTACGGTGGCCATATCGTGATGAAGGCCTTTAATGGCGAGGAAGAATCCGTCAAAGACTTTGATGAGTACAATAATGAGCTCTACAATTCTGCATGGAAATCACAGTTTATTTCAGGTCTTATGATGCCTCTTATGAGATTGGTGGGCAACCTAGGCTATGTAGTTATCTGTATCCTCGGCGCCTATCTCACAGCCATGGGCACCATGACAGTAGGGGGCATACAGGCATTTATAGAATATGTGCGGTCCTTTACCCGGCCCATAAACGAGATAGCCAATATATCAAATGTCCTCCAGCAGACAGCTGCTGCAGCAGAGCGTATATTTGAGTTTATAGATGAAAAGGAAGAGAGCCAAGATAAGGCAAGGGCCTTGATACAAACTAGTGCTAATGAGCAAGCTAGCTATGGGGGCTCTAAAGTGGAGGTCGTAGGTAATGTGGAGTTTTCAGCTGTTAACTTTGGCTATAGTCCAGATAAAATTATCATCAATGACTTTTCGGCTAAAATAAGGCAGGGACAAAAAATCGCCCTTGTCGGACCCACAGGAGCTGGAAAAACTACAATGGTAAAGCTACTTATGCGGTTTTACGATATAAATGACGGGGCAATCCTACTAGAGGGTCATGATATAAAGGATTTCTCCAGAAATGACCTGCGCTCTGTTTTCGGTATGGTCTTGCAGGAAACATGGCTCTATAAGGGGACCATAATGGATAATATCAGGTATGGTAAGCTGGATGCTACGGATCAAGAGGTCATTGCAGCTGCAAGGGCCGCCCAGGCAGACCACTTTATCAGGACCCTACCTGACTCCTACAATATGGTCTTAAATGAGGAGGCCAGTAATGTTTCCCAGGGCCAAAAGCAACTATTAACAATCGCTAGGGCCATCCTATCCGATCCAAAGATACTGATACTCGATGAGGCTACCAGCTCTGTTGATACACGGACAGAAATACTCATCCAAAGGGCTATGGACAACTTGATGGAGGGCCGGACCAGCTTTGTTATTGCCCACCGCCTGTCCACAATCAAAGATGCAGACCTCATCCTTTGTATGGACAAGGGGGATATTGTTGAACAAGGCAGTCATGAGGAGCTCCTACAAAAAGGTGGCTTTTACGCTAGCATGTATTATAGCCAGTTTGAGGGCAGGACCGCATAGGTTTAAACAAATTGAATGTCGTATAATGTAGAAAAAAGAGGTTTATCTCATCTAATGTGTAAGATATACATTGGTAATATTATCAGGACTTTTTAGGCAGGAAATATGGTTTTTTAGCGAGGTAGAAATGAAGAGACAAAAAAGGCATAGGGTAGTATTTTGGCTTGTTCGGTTATTACTAACACCATTTATTAGGCTTAAGTTCAACTACAGGTTCACGCGGGCAGGACTGAAGCACCAGCCTGCCATTATCCTGCCAAACCACGTCACCTTTTGGGATCCCCTTATAATAGGTATCAGCCTATCTGTACCCATGTATTTTGTATCAAGCGACCACCTGTTTAGGTTGGGCTTTATCAGCAGGGTTATCCAATATCTCGTTGACCCTATCCCCCGCACAAAATCTGATACCGATAGAAAAACAGTGGTAGCTATGTTTAGAAAGCTCAGAGCTGGGGAAAACATCTGTATATACCCTGAAGGCAAGATGACCTGGACCGGTGAAACAGATGTGTTTCATCCTACAACTGCCCGCCTTATAAAGCGAAGCGGCGTAGCACTCATTACCTTCCGGAAGGTAGGAGGATACCTTACACAGCCACGCTGGGGCAAGTACATACGCCGTGGCAGTATGAAAGGCTCTATCGTCAATGAGTACAGTCCTGCAGACCTGGCTGATATGTCTATTGGCCAGATACAAAAAATAATAGAAGAAGACTTATACGAAAATGCCTATGAGACACAAAGGGAAGACTTAAGGCCCTACAGGGGCAAAAAGCTGGCAGAAAACCTTGAGCTGGCCCTATACATCTGTCCTTCCTGTAATGGCCTATCCACCCTAAGGAGTAGTGACGACCTCTTTTACTGTAACTGCGGATACAAGGTCACCTACAACCAATATGGCTTTTTCGAGACCCAAGGTGGTGACAAACCTCTTTTTGACAATATACTGGACTGGTCAAACTGGCAGTCAGAGCAGGTGTTAGAGCTCTCCCAGCAATACAAGGACAAATCACGAGATATGGTCATTTTCTCTGATGAAATGCAGAGTTTGTGGAAAATTGAAAGGGCTAAAAGGTCCAACCTGCTCGGCAAGGGGACCATGCTACTATACAATGACAGGCTTGTATTTAAAACGTCTGACCATTACCATACATTCCCACTGGATAAAATATCAGACCTGGATATCCACGGACGTACAACGATTATATTTACTACAGGCACCAATGAAAACTATGAAATCAAATCCAAGCACCCACGGAGTGCCCTAAAATATCAAGAGTTTTACAATAAACTAAAGACTAATAAATAAGGAGGGTATTAATTTGAATTATTCAGCAGCTAATACAGACCTATGGAATGCCATGCTACAGTTTGGTATTTTGTCAGGTATAATGCTACTTGCAAATGTAATCAGGCGCAAGGTACCGTTTGTTCGAAAAAGCCTGATGCCAACAGCAGTATTAGCAGGATTTATAGCATTTATCCTTCGCAACCTAGGCATACTACAGCTTGATGGCAGGTTGATGGAGAATATCACTTATCACACCATAGCTCTTGGCTTTATCTCTCTCTCACTACGAGTTATTAAAAAACAGGAACCTGTATCTGAGGAATACCTGACAGGCCCAAAAAGTGGAGCCCTTATTGTCAGCACATATCTTGTCCAGGGTATTATGGGCGTCATTATAACTATATTATTATCATTTTCATTTTCACCCGGTTTATTTAAGGCAGCTGGCATCTTGCTCCCAATGGGCTATGGCCAGGGTCCTGGTCAAGCAAATAATATAGGAGCAACCTATGAGCAGCTCGGATTTGTTGGTGGCCAATCCTTCGGTCTTTCTATAGCGGCAGCAGGCTTTGTATGTGCATGCATAGTAGGAGTTATTTATATAAATGTTTTGCATAGAAAAAAGAGGCTAGAGATTAAGCCCTATAATGAAATCGCAGAATCGCTTACGGTTGAAGATTTCCAAGACCAAAATGAAATTCCCATATCCCAGTCTGTAGACAGACTATCAGTCCAGATAGCCATGGTGTTATTCGTGTATCTACTCACTTATTTATTTTCCCTTTCCTTGACAAATCTATTGGCTACAATCTCTGCGGACTTGGCAGCTACAATTAATCCATTGATATGGGGCTTTAACTTTATCATAGGCTCCCTAATAGCCATGGGATTTAAGGGTACCATAGGATGGTTTAAAAACAAGAAATGGATGATTAGGCAGTATCCAAACAATTTTCTACTGGATAGGATCTCCGGCTTTACCTTTGATTATATGATAATAGCGGGCATTGCAGCTATTAATATAGAAGACCTATCGGGTCTTTGGATCCCCTTTATCCTACTTTCGGTTACAGGAGGCATTATTACATTCTGGTACCTGACCAGGCTGTGTAAGAAAATCTATCCGAATTACTACTATGAGGGTTTCCTATCAATGTTTGGTATGTTAACAGGCACTATCAGCTCTGGCATATTGTTGCTAAGGGAAATAGATCCCTCATACAAAACTCCAGCTGCCACCAATTTACTCAGTGGCAGTAGCTTTGGTATTTTGCTAGGTGCCCCAATGCTTATCCTTATTGGGCTGGCACCAAAGTCAGATTCAATGCTTTATCTAGTGCTTGGTTTGATGGTAGTCTATCTAGCCCTGCTTTTACTCTTCATGCTCAAGGTCAAGAGGGTCGGTAGCCGCAAGAGTAAGTCTTCTTGATTTGACCATTCTACTATAGACCAGGGCCGATACAGTAGCAATAACCACTATTAGGACAGATGATATTATAAATTGCGGTGACCCTGGATCAGTGATTGCGTCACCAATAAGCGTAGATGCTATCAGGCCGGGCAGCATTCCAATAGCTGTCCCGGCCATATATTTTTTAAAATTGACCTCAAGTGACCCAAGGGCTAGACTCACAATATCACAGGGTAGGAAACCAATAGCCCGCACAAAAAAAGATAAGAAAAATTCATTGTCCTGCTCAAAAGCCATTAAGTGCTTAAGCCTCGGATGTTTTTTTACCAGGCTACCCAAGAAACCGGCCCCGGACCACCTGCCTATCCAATAGGGTAATGCTGTGCAAATAGCCATTCCTAATATGTTTAGTATTATGGCCTCCATTGGATCAAATAAAATACCTACACTGATGTAGATTAGCGGTATCGGCAAAATGACTATTAGTGATTTTAATGCGAAAAGAACCAAGAAAAACAAGGCGGCCAAGGAATAGCTCTTTGGAGTATAGCTAAGTAACTCTTGACTTGTCATGCCCCTTCCGTATATGTAAAATAAGGCTGTGAAGACTGCGATCAGAAGCCATGGTAGGGCGCGTCCTATTTTAATTATTCTGGCTTTCATATTACTAACTCCATCTTTTTTACTGTCCTTACCCCTCATCTCCTACCGTCCCCTGCATTATATTTGATCGTTTAAAAGGGGCTCTTTCTTTTTCTTGAGTCTACTTGCTGTTGCTTCTTTAAACAAAACATAGACTACAGATGAAAGGGGTACAGATATCAGCATGCCCAAGATACCCATTAGGCTACCTCCTAGTATAACTGCTACCAAGACCCATAAAGCCGGCAAGCCTATGGAGTCACTCACTATCTTTGGATATATTATATTGCCCTCAAGCTGCTGTAGGATAATGATAAAGACTACAAACCATAAAGCCCTTATCGGCGATATCATAAATATCATAAATGCACCGATCCCCGTACCGACAAATGAACCTACAAGGGGTACCAATGCAGTTATCCCTATAAGCACTGAAATCATAGGTGCAAAGGGAAACCTAAAGATTAGCATTCCTATAAAGCATAGGACACCTAATATAGATGCCTGTAAAAGCTCTGCTGAAACAAAACTAGAAAGGGTTGCGTTTATCAAAGATCCCACTTCTATAAGCCTTTTTGCCCTCTTATTATTCAAAAATGCATAGGACACCCTTTTCAGCTGGCTTTTTAGCTTATTCTTGCCTAAGAGAAGATAAATACTCAAGAAAAGACCGAGTATGAAGTCTAGGGTAATATTGAATACAGATATAAGTAAATTGATAGCGGAGCTAAATATAGTATTTGTCCCGCTCATCAAGAAATTAACCATCGTTTCGCCCATATCGTGCCAGTCTCTGTCAGCTGTCTTTAGCAGTTCCCCAAGGCGGGGTATTTCTTCGGCCCTTTGCCCTAACCATTGCTCCGCGTTAAAGAAAAAGGTCGGTATAGCATCACTTAGTATTTTGACCATCTCTATTAGTTGAGGTATGAGCATAAATAAAATTAGGGCTAGTACTGCAAAGAACACTAGGTACGATATAGCCAATGATAATGGCCTTCTTAGCTTGGCCACTATCGGTTTTTTACTGCGAGGAAAAAGTATTTTTTCAAAAAACTTTAATGGTAGATTTAATAAAAAGGCCAACACTATGCCAATCCATATAGGGGTAAGAATGCCTATGCCCTGCCTTAGCACTCCCAATACTGAGGATATGTTCTTAAGCACCAGGTACATTAT
>DASRNC010000207.1:0-2093 GCA_035647595.1 Bacillota bacterium
ATCTTATTTACTAATTCCCTGTCAGTAATTACAGTACCATCCATAAGTGTCAAAACTGGACCTTGCCCCGCTATGGTGCTCATATGATGTTCCTTAGTATCCGGAACATCATAACAGGTTGTACCCTCTAAAACTAACGCAATATCAGGCATAATCTGATATGAGGCTGTTTTAGCACCCTTTAAGCCCACCTCTTCTTGAACGGTGAAGCAACCGTATAAATCAAATTCATATGAATGCTTTAAAAGCCCAATAAGAACAGCACATCCAACTCTATCGTCTAAAGCTTTTGCCATAAGCTTATTTTCACCAAACTCTGTTGGCTCATAATCAAAGGCCACCACGTCGCCTACCTGCACCTTTGACTGGGCCTGTTCCTTATCCTTGGATCCTATATCAATTGTCAATTGTTTTATATCAACCGCTGAGGCTCTTTCTTTCTTATCTTGAAGATGTATAGGTTTAAAACCTATAACGCCTGGAACACGGTCTTCGCCTATCCTTACATGCTTTCCTACTAAAATCCTGCCTTCAATTCCTCCGACAGTTTGGAATTTTAACAATCCCTCCGAAGTAATATGGGATACCATAAGGCCAACCTCATCCATATGAGCATCTATCATAACTTTAAGGCCAAGTCCTTTGCCTTTTTTATATGTTATTAAATTTCCCATATTATCTATATGATAACTATCAACATAGTCCTTTATTTTAGAAATAATATAATCTCTTACAGGCTTCTCCACACCAGATACACCATCTAGCGAAGTAAGCTTTTTTAAGTCTTTATATACATCATTCATTTTCAAACCTCCTTGCAATATAGCGTGCGGCTAATCTGCCTGTTGCTATTACATCATCTACCGATATCATTTCAACAGGTGTATGCATATATTTTGAAGGTATTGATAGAAGTATTACAGGTATACCTTCTTTTGCAATAGCATGTGCTGCAGCCTCTGTGCCAGTGTCTGCATTTTCCGGATCAATTTGATAAGGTATCTTATCATCCTTGCAAAGCTCTATACAGGCTTTGACATGCTCTCTGTTTAAGATTGGCCCAACTGCTATAGCTGTACCCTTCCCTAATGGAAAGGCAGAATCTGTGGGGGTACCCGGCATATCTCCATGGCAAACATCTATTGCAATCGCTAAATCTGCATCAATACCATATGATGTACAAATTGCCCCAATAAGCCCTAGTTCCTCTTGAACAGTGGCTACAAGATAAACATTGTGTTGGTGCTTAAGTGTCTGGAGCTCCTTTAAGACTTCAACCAGCGCAGCTACACCACATCTATTATCAAGGCTTTTACCGGCTATTCTATTGTTCATTAGCTTTTTAGCAGGGCTATTAAAGGAGACCATATCCCCTATTCTTACAAGCTCCTTAGCTTTTTCACCGCTAAAGCCTATATCAATTCTCATATCATCGAACTTTACTGCTTCGTCCTTATCCTCAGGCGCTATTAAATGAGGCGCCTTAGCACCTATAACACCGAAAACATCATGCTTTGCGTGAACAGTTACCTCCATTGCTCCAATAGTTTTGACATCTACCCCACCTACGGGAGCAAAACGTAGAAATCCACTTTCTTCAATATCGGTTACTATAAGCCCAATCTCATCGTAATGGGCTGTAAGTAGCACATCCTTTGGGTTTGAAGATTGCCCTTTTTTAAGACCTACAACATTATAAAAAGCGTCTATATAAACTTCATCGCAGTATTGGCCAAATATATCAGCAATTACTTCGCTTGATGTATTCTCTCTTCCTGAAATAGCCCTCATACCGCTAAGCTTTATAATAAGCTCTGTACAATCCATCATCTTAACACCTCACTATATTATTTTTAAATACTAAAAAGTATCTTCTGTTCGTTAAAAATCATTTAGCTTAATGGCTCTATTATTCATAGAAATACTTAAACAGTTATATGCATTCTACTATTTAGAGAATAAGCACTTTTATGATTGCAATCATAAAAGTAGTATTCCTATTAAGCTTAAAAACTATATATTAAATTATATACTGAATTACTATTACTTTAATGCAAAATAACCTGCTAAATAGCATATGTAAAATTATATAC
>DASRNC010000208.1:0-5930 GCA_035647595.1 Bacillota bacterium
CTCCAGTGCCTTCTGTTTTATCTCTTCAAGCTCCTTCATGGTCTTCATTTATTGACACCTCCGTATAGTTCGTTTATGTTTTCACTTATATAATCTCTAATCCATGTGATAACTTCGGTTTGAGCAATTGAAACTTCATCAAGTCTTGCTTTTATATCAATAGTCTTAAATTCAAAGCGTTGCCCATTATATACATGTGTATATGTAAAGTCAACGTCAGGGTTACAAAGAATAAGTGTAGTCATTGTATCTACCATATTTCCTGTGGGCAAGCAATCAATACTCCTAGTGTTGAAAATTGCCTCTATCCTTGTTCCCTTGCCTTCTTCTGATATAAGGACAAAGCTGCCTCCACTCGCTTCTGCCTGTGCCTTAAACATTGGGATACCTAAACCGACATTTCTAGTAGTCCTGGTAGTATAAAATGGATCCAATGCGTTAGTTACCTGGGTCTCATTCATACCTATGCCATCATCGGACACGATTATTGATAGGGTATTGTCATCTAAGATATCCTTTATGGTAATCTCAACGAATGCTGCACCAGCTGATATAGAGTTTTGTACAAGGTCCAAAATGTGTAAAGATATATCTTTCATGACTTACTTATCTCTGTACTTGGCAACTATGTCCTTGGTATCTCCTTTTTTTAAACGTCCATATACATCTTCATTAACCATTAATACAGGCGCAAGTCCACAGGCTCCCAAGCAACGAGTAGCCTCCAGGGTGAATACGCCATCATCTGTAGTTTCTCCTGGTTCTACGCCAAGTTCTTTAACTAGTTCATCAAGTACATCTTGTGAGCCTTTGACATAGCAAGCCGTACCCATACAAACACCAATATTGTATTTGCCCTTTTGGTTTATTGTGAATTGAGAATAAAATGTAGCTACACCATAGATGTCGCTTACAGGTATATCCAACTCCTCTGCTATATAGGCCTGTAACTCAAGCGGAAGATATCCGAATGTTTCTTGAGCTTTGTGCAATATAGGCATCAAAGGGCCTTCCTTACCTTTCCATTCCTCAATAGTCTGCTGTAATTGATCAAGCTTTTCTTTGTTGTCCTGTAAAAAATCAGACATTAAAGCTCACTCCCTTAGTCATTTATTTATATAGAAGCATACACCAATGTTAATTATCTCACAATGTATACCTATCTTCAATAGTTTTTTGTTTTATTTTTAACAAATTATTAAATTAGATGTGTATAAATCATTCGACTAAGCCGTAGTCGGATTGATTAAGTAGTTAAAAATTGACTGTTTTCCCTTGTTTTTTACTTTAACCAGCATCTTTCGCCCTAAAATTCCTCCTAAACTATGGGCATCTGATGATCTTATTAATGTATATTTACTATATTCAGAAGGTGAGAAATGAAAGTCTTGTGAATATTCTAGCAATGTAAATTGCAGGTAGTCAGGTATAAAGCCAAGCTGGGAAACAATACTATATGAACTTTTGTTTATATGGGCAGGTACTACGATGCCACTGTACTTACGTACGATTTTTACAGCTTGGTCTAGGGAAAGATTTAGTGACGATATAAGCAATTGTTCCTTTCTACCTACTATCTCATCTAAATCGTTCATGATTAATTGGTTGCCAAATAATTGGGGGTCATTGGCTATGCCATTGTAGTATTCACTAATATTATCATTGAAAAGGTACATACTTTCAAGAGTGGGGAAATAACTTAATAGGTGGACCTCTTCTATGGTTTGAAGCTCCATACCTGGGATTACAATAAGCCTATCACCTGCAACCTTTACAAGGGCCTCTACATTATCACAGCAATTGTGGTCTGTTACTGCTATAGCATCTAATCCATTCAATATAGCCATGTTCACGATATTGTTAGGTGTCATATCGTCATCACTGCAGGGAGAAAGAGCTGAGTGTATATGCAAATCTATCGCAACTGTACTCCCATCAAGTCTTGACATTTAAACCTATCCCAAGAGAAAATAGCTTGCCTGACAGTTGAAATGTGTCTAACTTTGAGACAAGCAGTGTAATCCCCTCTTCTTTAGCCTTTTCTATAGTTTTAGGATCTATGGCTGAATCATGAGAAATTAGGATACAAGAAAGCTCAAGTAGTGATGCTACTGCAATTATATTTAAATGAGTCTGTACAGTAATCCAAATACTGTCCTTTTTACCATTGGCCATTACCCAGCTTAATAAGTCACAACTTACCCCTGTAGTTATTTTGTTGTCAATTGAGCTCCCTGCGTTTATTACTTTAATATCTAGTTTCTTGGCTAATTCCTTAGGTGTCATTATTATTGTCCCCCTTGCGTGAAGTAGGTAGCTTATCGGATATTTCAATCATCTCTTCTGCCAAGCTCTTAACCCTTTCCCTTAGCTTGAAAACACAGTCCATTTCAGAGGCCACCCCCCTAACTATATCCTCTGCTAGAGTTCGGCAACTTGGCGAACCACAGGACCCGCAGTCAAGGCCAGGAAGCGAATCATATATCCTATCCATTTCCTTCATCTTTTTAATGGCTGAGGAGATACTCTGATCAAGTTTTAGTACAGACTTCTTCATAATACTTTTCTGTAGCTTCCAGTTGACTTTGTCTTTTACCAGGCCAGTATTCTCCAATGACACTGGACTTGTGTCTACTTCTTTTATTAGTCGTTTTATCCTGTTATTTGCCACATAGTTATTTTCAAATGTAAGGGGGCCTCCAACACATCCTCCTGTACAACATAGGGCCTCCAGAAAATCCAACTTGTTTAGCTTGTTATTTTCAATCTCTTCAAGGACCCTAATGACATTGTGAATACCGTCTACAGCTAAATAATTTTCTATGCCAAGTGATGAGCTCTCCCCGTTCGAAACAGCCCATTTAATCCCAGTCCTGCTTGCTTGCTGTAGGTTCCTAGGTTTGTTTACCTTTATCTTATCTATTATAAGGCTATATATTTCAAGTATAGAGATGGCTCCGTTTACATTTGATTTTTCATTACCTATGGGGTTTTTTATACTTGTCATTTTAGCAGCACATGGTGTGATAAAAAATACACCTATCTCATCACTAGAAACATTATGTTTTTCCATAAACTCGGACCTGGCTAATTGGGCAGCTATCTCCATTGGAGACTCTACCCGGGCAATATTATTTAAAAGCTCAGGGAAACGAACTTGTATCAACCTAACCACGGCCGGACATGCCGAAGAAATCAGTGGTTTGCTGAGTCCATCCGCCTCTAAAGTTTCTTTTATAAAATTGCTCACATACTCAGCTGCTCTTGCAACCTCGAAAACCTCATCAAATCCTATTTCGAGTAAGGAACTTAATATTTTGTTTATATCCTTTATATCTTTAAATTGCCCGTAAAGTGCAGGTGCTGGCAAAGCGATCTTATAGCGGAATGGTTGTATTTTTGATAATGGATCTGTGACTGCTACTTTTGCATGATAGGGACATATTAGAATACATTCGCCACAATCTATACAGCGCTCATTGATTATTACAGCCTTACCCTCCCTAACTCTTATAGCCTCAGTAGGGCAACGCTTAATGCAGTTTGTACAACCCATGCATTTGTCTTGGTCTAGTGTTACAGAATGATAATACTTTTCCATTCAAACCACTCTTTGCTAGTTTTTATGCACCAGTTTTAATCGTAATAGTAAGGACAGTGCCAGATCCCAACTTTGAAACTATCTCAACATTATCAGCGCAGCGTTGCATATTTGGTAGTCCCATACCTGCTCCAAATCCCAACTCCCTAGACGAATCAGACGCAGTTGTATATCCCTCTTTCATTGCCAAATCAATATCTGCTATACCTGGACCTATATCTTCGGTCCTAATAATTATTTCAACAGGGGTAATTAATAAAACTAAAGTACCTCCCATGCTATGGATAACCAAATTGATCTCTGCTTCATAACATGCTATGGAGGCCCTCCTTATAATTGCAGGGTCTATCCCTATCTGTTTAAGTAGTTGCTTAGTCTTGCTTGAAGCATCGCCTGCTGCTACAAAATCACCGCTTTTAACAGGGAAGCTAATCTCAATAATGTTATCCTTATCGTTTTCCCGCATTATGCTTGTCCGCTCTTTCCTGGTAATCCCGCCTTGTATAACTCCCCACAGGCTTCGTATAAAGTGAGTGTTGTAGTAAAAAGAACTATTGACCTTTCAACTGCCATATCGATTATATCCTGTCCTGGCTTCTTCCCCCTAACAAAGACTATTGCCCCAACATCTAGCATCTCAGCAGTACGTATTACATGAGGGTTGTTTAATCCTGTTAATAACATTGTCTTTTCATCTACAAAAGTCAAAACATCACTCATAAGATCAGCGCCACAAGCGGCTTTTACTGTTTTATCAAGCATAGTATCACCAGTAATAATATCTGCTTTTAGTATATCTTTGACTTGGTAAAGGGTTAGTGACATATTCCACCTCTATCCTTTTATTTGTTCAAGATAGCCTTTATACTTCGTCATAAGTTCAATATAAGTATACTTTATTTTAGATGAAATTGCTACTTTAGTTGACGGATTTTCGGATATTATGGTCTCTAGAGAATCGACTGTATCCTTATAAAGCTGTAATAGACCTGCTAATATGGGATTGTCATCTTGACCCTTGCCTATATTCTCTAAGGTACTTTTTTTATTGTTAAGTAATTGTTCAATTGTTCGTATTTCATTTTGTGCAGCCAAGGCATCTATTTGACTCCTGTCCAACCTTTTTAATATGTCTTCTAAAAGGTAGTAATTTTCCTCCCAAATTGCGAAGGCAGATTTAATAGCATCTACATTTGATTGCGAAGCTGTAATTTGCAATGTGATGCCCGGCGAAGTGATGGAATAAACCTGAGAATCTATATCATCCTCTTCCAATTGCTCCTTAACAGAAATTGCATCGTTTTCTGATTTGAAGCCAACTGCTAATACCCGATAATATGTGTCTTCTGTAATAAAGCCTGCACCACCTAGACTTTTGTTTGTATACGAATAGTCTTCTGCGTTTTTCATATCTATAAAAGCTCCCATCTGAATACTGTAAAGACTTATAGTATTAGCAATGATAGTATCTGTGATTTTCTCTTCATTCCCATTATCTGGTAGTGTTAAAGTTGGGTTGTCCTCTGTTCTACCTTGTGAATCAATTTCGCTGTTTTTGCCTACTATGGGTGATATAACCCCGCTGAGCAACTTGCCTAGGGTCCCAGCAAAAATTATATATATAATACAGCTTATTAAAATAACTACTACAATAAGAAAAGCATATTTTTTCCTAGCATTCTGTTTTCTAATCCTTGAATACCTCATATCCATCCTCCTTAAAAATATAATTTGTCCAGCTATTTACCTATATTTATGGTGAAGATAAGTAATATATGATAATATGATTTTGAATTCACGAATAATGGAGGTAAAAAATGAAATATCATATAGATACCATACCTATCTGGGATGCCTACCATGAAAAGGAGGAGTGTCCCCTTTGTATCCTCAAAGAAAAGTCTGAAGAATCATACGTAGAATCCTTTTTAGGTGGTTCAGTTATGGAGCCTGCTACAAGGGTGGAAGTTAATGAAAAGGGCTTTTGCGCAAGCCACAACAAACTACTTTACCAGGCACAAAAAAGATTGAGTCTGGCGCTTATGACCCACACTTATACTATGGAAACAAGAGAAAAAATGAACAAGTTCACCAGCAAGCTCAGTAAATCAGTAAAGAAGGAGACTCCTCTAGCCTCATGGCTAAAAAGACTAGCTTTTAAATCTAAGGATGACGATATTTCAAAATTTAGCAATTGGATAAAAAAGAAAGTTGACCAATGTGTAATATGTGACAGAATAAGTAATTCATTAGAGCGTTATGCTTATACAATAATATATATGTGGGATCATGAAAGCAATTTTAAAGAGGAGTTTAACAATTCAAAGGG
>DASRNC010000209.1:0-8622 GCA_035647595.1 Bacillota bacterium
CTTAATAAGGAGATAGTGAGTGCTTATGCTATTGGCTTTGGTGGTGTGGCCGAAGCAATAGCTAAGATGAGCTTTGGCAACAGGATTGGCTATGAGCTTGAGTTAAGTGAACAAGACCTCTTTAGCTACAGCTATGGATCTATCTTAGTTGAATCAACAGAAAAGTTAGATTTTGGCGAATATCTAGGCCAGACTAGTGACAAATGTATTATAAATGATAATGCATTGTCCATGGATGATTTATACAGGGCAAATACATTAAAATATACATCCGTTTACAAGGACCGCACTGATACACAAGGGACACTCCATATACGCAAACCAGAGCCTATGAAATTTAAGTATGACAATGGCCCTAAAATACCAACTGTATATATACCTGATTTTCCTGGGACAAATAGCAATTACGATACTGTAAAAGCCTTTGAAAGGGTTGGGGCTAAAGTAACAACTTCTGTATTCGAAAATCTAACAGGCAGCCAAGTGCTAAGCTCCATAGACAATATGGCAAAAATGATAAGAGAGTGTGACATATTCGTTTTATCAGGTGGCCTTAGCGCAGGTGATGAGCCTGACGGTTCAGCAAAGTATATATGCAATGTATTGACAGCCACAAAGGTTTCTGATGAGATCAATGGACTAATAAAACGGAAAGGGCTCATTCTAGGCATCTGCAACGGTTTTCAGGCATTGATTAAAACTGGACTCTTACCTTATTCAGAGCTTGGACATATAACAATTGACAGCCCAATTATATTTAGAAACGATATAAATCGCCATTGTAGCCAAATGGTAACAACAAGAGTTTCCTCTACCAACTCACCCTGGCTAAAGTCCTTTAAATTAGGCGAGACTTTTGTTATCCCCGTATCTCATGGGGAGGGTAAGCTTGTAGTCTCAGGAGAGATAGCTAAGGATTTGTTTGAAAACGGGCAGGTAGCCTTCCAGTATGCAGACGACGCGGGTAATCCCACGATGGCATCTCCAATGAATCCCAATGGCTCTTGCTTTGCTATAGAGGGCATGGTATCCAAAGATGGCTTGATTCTAGGTAAAATGGGACATTCAGAACGTTACGAGGACAATTTGTATAAGAATATCTATGGTAATAGGCGGCAGGACATTTTCAAAAATGCTATGGGATATTTTCAGAACAATTAAGGACAAGAGGAGACAAGAGGCTGTGGAAAAGCAAAAGCTATTGTATGAAGGGAAGGCAAAGCAGGTATATCAAACAGATGATCCAGCCCTTATAGTAATGCACTATAAGGATGATGCAACGGCATACAATGGTATTAAAAAGGCACAAATTAAGAACAAGGGCATAATAAATAGCGAAATAGCAGCTATTATATTTAATAGGTTGCATGAGGAAAGCGTTCCTACACATTTTATAAGGAAACTAAACGAGCGAGAACACCTATGCAAGAAAATAGATATAATTAAGCTAGAGGTTATCGTTAGAAATATTATTGCTGGTTCAATGGCAAAACGCTTAAATATAAAAGAGGGTATGAAACCACCAAATACAATATATGAATTATGCTACAAAAATGATGATTTAGGTGATCCCCTTATAAATGATCATCATGCTGTTGCCTTAGGGACAGCTACCTATGATGATTTAAAAACCATCTATAAGATGACGGAAAAAATAAATAATATTTTAATCGATTTTTTCGATCTTGCTGATATCTTGCTTATAAATATGAAGATAGAGTTTGGCAAAACAAATGATGGGCAAATAGTGCTAGCTGATGAAATTTCACCAGATTCCAGCCGGCTTTGGGACAAGGCGAGTAAGGAGATACTAGACAAGGATCGCTTCCGCCGTGATATGGGCAGAGTTGCAGAATCTTACCAGGAGATCTTAGACCGATTGACTATGTGTAAAAAAGGGAGAAGGCTATAATGCGATATTTTAACGGACACCTACATGAAGAATGCGGCGTTTTAGGTGTGTTCGGAGTGAAAAATGCCAAAGATTTGATATATTATGGGCTACATGCTTTGCAACACCGTGGCCAAGAAGGAACAGGTATAGTCTCTGTTGACAACAACCATAAAATGCATCGTGTAAAGGGCATGGGACTTGTTACTGAAGTGCTAAATAGCGAAAACATGGGAGCTCTCGAAGGTGATATGGCAATCGGACATGTCCTATACACTACATCGAAGAACGGGGGAGCAGAGAATGTTCAGCCTTTTCTATTTCATCATCACACAGGAGATTTTGCTATTGCACACAATGGAAACCTGGTAAACTCTAATGAGCTTACCAGATATTTAGAGGAGCAGGGAAGCATATTCCAATCCACATCAGACAGTGAGATCTTAGCTCATCTAATTAAAAAGGAGCATGCTGACAAAATACGCGTGGAAGTTATAAAAGAAGCTCTCAACAAGCTGGAAGGGGCATTTACATTTTTAATAATGACAAAAGACACGCTCTATTGCTGTAGGGATAAATATGGACTTCGACCTATGTCTATAGGCACATTAAACGGGGGCTATGTAGTCTCCAGTGAAACATGCGCGTTTGAGGTCACTGGTGCTAAATTTCTGCGTGATGTAGAGCCAGGGGAAATTGTAGTAATCGATAAAAATGGGCTGGAGAGCTTTGACTATTCCATGTTTAAACACAACTATATGTGTGCTATGGAATACGTTTATTTTTCTCGTCCTGATAGCGATATTGAAGGCTGCAATGTGCATGCATTTAGAAAGGAAACAGGCAAATTGCTGTATGCAGAAGCTCCTGCTGATGCAGAAATAGTAATAGGGGTTCCTGACTCTAGTCTAAGTGCAGCAATTGGTTATGCTGAGGCTTCTAGTATCCCATATGAAATTGGTTTGATAAAGAGTAGATACGTAGGCAGATCGTTTATTCAGCCATCAGCTGAGCTGAGAGAAAAGGGTGTGAGAATGAAGCTGTCTGCAGTATCAGGTATAGTAAAGGGCAGGAGTGTAGTGTTGATTGATGATTCAATTGTTCGGGGCACAACATCAAAGCGGATAATCAAGTTACTTCGTGAGGCAGGGGCCAAAGAGGTGCACTTAAGGATTGCTTCTCCAGAGATGAGAAACCCATGCTTTTATGGTGTTGATATTCCAACATATGAAGAATTGATTTCACAAAAGCACAATACAGAAGAGCTTAGGCAATTAATTGATGCAGATACTTTGGCATTTTTATCAAAGGATGCACTCTATGGTGCAGCAAGTCGAATTGAGCTTTGTACTGCATGCTTTAGTGGGGAATATCCAACCCAATTGTATAGCTCATTGGATGCTCAGAAAAAGACTAAATAGTCAGGGGGAATAATTATGTCAGATAGCTATGAAAGTGCTGGCGTCAGCTTGGCGGCAGGATATGAAGTAGTGAGTAGGATAAAAAAACATGTAGCCTCCACAAAACGTCCTGGTGTGACTGGAGGGATAGGCTCTTTTGGGGGCGCCTTCGATCTAGCAGCCTTAGGAGTAGAGGACCCTATCTTAGTTGCGGGCACCGATGGAGTAGGCACCAAGCTAAAGATAGCCTTTGAAATGGACAAGCATGACACAATCGGCATAGACTGTGTTGCCATGTGCGTAAATGATGTATTAGCACAAGGAGCAGAACCTATATACTTTTTGGACTATATTGCCCAAGGCCATAATGACCCAGCAAAGGTAGAGGCGATTATTGCAGGTATAGCTGAGGGCTGCCGTCAGTCAAACTGTGCTCTAATCGGGGGAGAAACAGCCGAAATGCCTGGTATGTATGGTGGTGGTGAATATGACATCGCCGGCTTTACAACAGGCATAGTATCACGCTCTAAGGTGATTGACGGTACAAAGGTTGCTGTTGGGGATGTCTTAGTAGGAATAGAGTCATCTGGCCTACATTCAAACGGATTTAGCCTAGTGCGCAAGATAATCACAGACGCAGGACTTAACTTGCATAATGTTTATGAAGAGCTAGATAGTAGCAAAACCCTAGGTGAAGTATTGCTAGTCCCTACCAATATATATGTAGCTGAAGTATTAGATGTCATTAATAATATAGAAGTGCACGGTATTGCCCATATAACAGGTGGGGGATTTGATGAAAACCTACCACGTATTTTGCAGTCCAACCAAGGAGCTTGCATAGCAAAAAACAGCTTTGTTACACCAAATATATTTAGTTTTATGCGAGAACATGGAAAGATCCCACATAGAGAAATGTTCAGCATATTTAACATGGGGATTGGCATGGTATTGGCTGTGTCAGTGGACGATGCTGACAAGGTGCAGGATATCCTAGCAGGATACGGACGCAAGAGCTACTTGATAGGCAAGGTAATAGCTGAAGAAGGAGTCGTGATTGTATAATGAAGCACTTAGCAGTATTTGCATCAGGTAGGGGCAGCAACTATGAAGCCATTGAAAATGCTATTTTAAACAATGAAATCGATGATTGTTGTATCTCTTTGTTAGTATGTGACAATCAAGATGCTCATGTCATAAAATTAGCTGAGAAGTTTAAGAGAAAGACCTTTGTTTTTGATCCAAAGGGATACAAGAATAAGAGTGAATATGAGTCTGATATCGTTGAGCAGCTCAAGGAACATAAGGTTGATTTGATATGTCTAGCAGGATATATGGGGATTATAGGCGATATATTGCTCGAAGCATATCCAAACAGGATAATAAACATACATCCATCGCTTCTGCCATCGTTTAAAGGCAGCAGTGGTATTAAGGACGCTTTTGAATATGGGGTAAAGGTCTTTGGGATAACAATTCATTATGTATCCAAGGAGATAGACAGCGGTGAGATTATAGCCCAAAGAGCATTTGAGTATGATGGCGATAAAATAGAAGAAGTAGAAGCTTGTATACATAAAATAGAGCATGAATTATATCCTCAAACGATTAAAAAACTTATAAAGGAGCAAGGGGTATGAAAGCATTAATAAGTGTAAGTGATAAAACAGATATTGTGGAGTTTGCAAAGGGTCTTGTCAATCTTGGCTATGAGGTGATATCAACTAGTGGGACTATGAAGACCCTGCGGGATGCAGGTGTTGCTGTAACTAATATCACTGATATAACAGGATTTCCTGAAATATGTGAGGGTAGGGTAAAAACGCTACACCCAGCTGTACATGGTGGCTTGCTGGCAAAAAGAGATAATGACGAGCATTTACGAGAGCTAGAGGAAAATAATATTGATTTTATTAATCTGGTATGTGTAAACCTATATCCGTTTGTTGAAACCATAGGTAAAGATAATGTAACGATGGATGAAGCTATAGAAAATATTGATATAGGCGGACCTTCTATGCTACGGTCAGCTGCGAAAAATTATAAAGCTGTGACTGTTGTGTGTGACCCTTTAGATTATGCAAATATAATCAAGGAGATAAAGGCAGAAGGAGATACCAGCCTAAAAACACGATTAATGCTTAGTGCAAAGGCCTATACCCATACTGCTGACTATGATGCAGCTATTTCAACATATATGCGGCAGGCCGCACTACTACCTGAGATTTTGCGATTTAGTTTTGAGGAAAAACAAGCCTTGAGGTATGGAGAAAACCCTCATCAAAAGGCAAAGTTTTATAGTTCAATGGAACCGTCTCCCTATAGCTTGGCGGATTCAACTCAGATACAAGGAAAAGAGTTGTCATACAACAATATACAGGATGCGAATGCAGCCCTAAATATAGTCCGTGAATTTGATAAGGAAACTCCATTTGCGGTTGGATTAAAGCATATGAACCCATGCGGAGCAGCTATTGGAATAGATCTACTAGACGCTTGGACAAAGGCATACAAGGGAGATCCAGTATCAATTTTTGGCGGTATTGTTGCAACGAATCAAGTAATAGATAAAGAATGTGCAAGGCTAATGAAATATACAATACCCGAAAAAGGTGACGAGCAATCCAACCTATTCTTAGAGGTGATTTTAGCTCCTGAGTTTACAGATGGGGCCAAGGCTGAGTTTGCAGAGCGAAAGAACTTACGTCTTATAGAATTTTCTATTGATGACCTTAATAAAAGCAAACAATTTGTTTCTGTAAATGGCGGCTTACTTGTTCAGGATCAGGATTTAAGCACAAAGGAAATAGGAAGAGGGCTGGCAGTAACTGAAACAAAACCAACTGATGCACAAGTATCTGATATGTCCTTTGCATGGAGCATTGTCAAGCATGTAAAATCAAATGCAATAGTTGTAGTAAAGGATGGAGCTACTATAGGCGTTGGCGCAGGCCAAATGAACCGTGTCGGTTCTGCAAAAATAGCATTGGAACAGGCACATGAGAAAGGCTACAAAGAGGGTCTTATTATGGGATCAGATGGGTTCTTCCCCTTTTCAGATACAGTTACGCTAGCTTCAGAAAAGGGCGTAGTCGCAATAGTTCAACCTGGCGGATCAATTCGCGATGAAGAATCCATAAATGTGGCAAATGAAAAAGGAGTAAGCATGTTACTTACTGGTATGCGACATTTCAAGCACTGATGAGAGTATTAGTAGTAGGCGGTGGTGGTAGATGTCATGCCATCATCCATGCCTTGAGTAAATCTGTCCAGGTAGATAAAATATATGCTGCGCCAGGAAATGATGGCATGAGAGATCTAGCTGAGCTGATACCAATTAAAGAAACCGACGTTGACAGTCTGTTGAGATTTGCCAAGGAAAGCAGGGTGGATTTGACTGTGGTAGGACCCGAACTATCCTTAGAAGCAGGAATAGTAAACAGCTTTGAAGAGGAAGGCTTGAGGATATTTGGGCCAAGTAAAGAAGCTGCTAGGATCGAAACAAGCAAAAGCTATGCAAAAAATATTATGTTAAAGTATGGTATACCAACAGCAGCTTACAAAGCCTTTACAGAGTTTGACCAGGCATTAGAATATGCAAAGCTATGTGAGCAAAACAAATCCTATCCTATCGTTATAAAGTATGATGGTTTGGCAGCAGGCAAGGGTGTTATTATAGCACAAGATTATGAAATGGCTAAAAAAGCATTGCATGATATGCTAGTGGACGACATGTATGGACATTCCGCTGTTATTATAGAGGAATATCTCGAAGGACCGGAGTTCACATTTATGTGCTTTGTAGATGGCCATAATGTTTACCCCATGGTTGTATCACAAGACCATAAAAGAGCCTTTGATGGGGATTTAGGACCAAACACTGGGGGGATGGGCGCATATAGTGGTGTACCAGTAATAAGTGCCAGTGATGAAGCAAAGGCACTAGAACAAATAATGAAGCCGGCAGCCAAGGCTATGGTTTTAGAGGGTGTACCATACAAAGGCGTCCTATACGGCGGCCTAATAAAGACCAAGGACGGCATAAAGACAATAGAGTTTAATGCTCGTTTTGGAGATCCTGAGGCAGAGGTTGTTCTCCCTAGGCTCAAAAGTGATATTTTTGATGTTTTTTCTAATATAATCGACGGCAAGAGTGTTAAATTGGATTGGAGTAATGACTATACGATCGGCGTGGTGCTAGCTAGCAATGGATATCCGAGTGATTATAAAAAGGGTTATCCTATAAAGGGTCTTGAAAATGTAGATGGTTATGTTTATCATATGGGTACCAAATTCGATGGTAAAGACTTTATAACTAATAGTGGTAGAGTACTTATAGTTGTGCAAAGTGGAGCAACATTGGAAGAGGCTAGAGAAAACGCTCAAAGGGACATAAAACAAATATCCTGTAGCAGTTTATTCTGTCGCAAGGACATTGGTTTAAACTCTTTAGTCCTTAGCAAGTAACAGTAATGTTATCGTAAGGTAAGGCATATATGAAAATGTTTAAAGCTCATAGGCATTAGCCTATGAGCTTTATTATCCACATTCACCCTAACAACATTCCTTTAATCATTATCAAAGACTAATTGATTCTGATCGTTAAAGAAGGTTTTGTAGCCTAACTGCACAAAAGTTATAACTGTTAAGGCTACACTACCTAGTATCCCAAGCATAATTGCAATTTGATACTCAATAGCTGTGACGGGAGAGGTACCCGACAATATTTGCCCTGTCATCATACCAGGTAGAAAAACTATACCCATGCCAACCATAGAATTTATGGTAGGAAGAATCGCTGAATCAAAGGCATTATTTACTATTTGTTTTGACGCTATCTTAGGGGTAGCACCAAGCATTAATGCAGTTTCTACAATATGTTTGTCTGTATCCATGCCCTCAACAAGTCTGCTTACTCCTAGTGAAATGCCTGTCATAGAATTTCCAATTATCATTCCAGCAAGAGGGATAAAGTATCTAGGGTTATACCAGGGATATACACGTATAACCACAAGTAGGAAGTAAATAAGGCATGAGAGAGTACCAAAAAGCATTGATAGGGCTATGATTTTTTTCAGGGAGCTTGATAGTTTAGCCTTAGTTCTTTTAAAGACATTGTGTATTGCGAATACCTCCATTAATATCACTACAGCAATTGTGTATATGGGACTAATATTGTCAAAGAGATACACAAGTATATAGCCAACAAATACAAGCTGTATAGTCATCCTTATTGTTGATATAAGTATTTCTTTTTCTCTTGAGATGCCCCTTAATCTAACTATAAATAAAAGTATTACCACAAATAAATAAGCTGCTGCCATCTGCCAT
>DASRNC010000210.1:0-3044 GCA_035647595.1 Bacillota bacterium
GTTAGAAATCATTGTAGGCTCTGGGAACGAGTAAATTAAAGCCGCAAAACTTAACTCTATATTATTATATAAACTAGCCTGAGTCAATTGAAATTTGTTTTATTTTTAAATAAGAGGCTAAGTTATTAGCCTAGCCCCTTATTTGTAAAATAGTTTTAGCTCATTTGAACTGACATGCTTGCCGCCAATACCAAGCTGATACCTGACATCCAGCTTGCCTTGATCATCGTTTATTTTGTGGTTGATTGTAGTTGGATAAATTTCCATGACAACAGGACCCAAGGGAGTAGACATGCTGTTTATATACTTTTTGCCCTTCTCAAAGAAAAACTGAGAAGGATGATTTCCTATACGCTCCATGGTAATACTATCATCCCTGATGGAAATCTGGGTCTTTGTGCCCTCCATACCAGAGAGCTCACTTTCATCATACTCTATGTAATAAACATCATCTATCTTATATAGCTTGCCCTGTGTGACCAATTCTATGGAGTTACCCTCGCCTTGAACATTGCGTTGACTACCTTTAATATTTAAAATTATATCCTTGTCCATTGGCTTCACTCCTTTTCATAATTTTCTTAATAGCTTTCTATATCAATCTTTTCTGCATCTATCTCCATATTCAAAAAATGACTGCCTAGCATTTGAAACCTCTCACCAAAATCACTAACATAAAAGTTTGATTGGGATGGGGTCTTATCCTCCCTAGCCATATCCTTTTCCCTGAGCAGGTCTACTACACTTAATGCAGTACCTTCTCCCGGATTGATTAGCCTTACATGGGGGGCCATCACCTTGGATATAGTATCTGAAAGTAGGGGATAGTGGGTGCAGGCCAAAACCAGTGTATCTATGCCCTTATCCTTAATATCCTGTAAATACTTTAGGGCCGTCAAGCGAGCCACCTCCGTGTTGCTCCAACCCTCCTCCACTATGGGTACAAAAAGACTGCAAGCCTGGTCGTAAACAGTAACGTTGGAATCTATGCCCTTCATCGCTTGCGGATAAGCCCTGCTCCGTATTGTCCCAGCTGTACCTATAACACCGATCCTGCCGTTTTGTGTGGCCTTTATAGCAGCCCTGGCTCCTGGATTTATAACTCCTAAAATCGGTATATCATATGATTTTCTTAAGGTCTCAAGACTAGTAGAGCTAGCTGTATTACAGGCAACAATAACCATTTTTATGTTTTTCTCC
This sequence comes from Bacillota bacterium, assembly GCA_035647595.1. Lineage (GTDB taxonomy): Bacteria > Bacillota > Clostridia > Caldicoprobacterales > DTU083 > UBA3906. The sequence goes on from DASRNC010000210.1 coordinate 1,201, forward strand.
AGTAAAAACCTCACGCATTGGTCAGAGTATTTGTTTACGATATCTTTGGACCGTGTCCCATATGGTAGCCGGGCAGTATCTCCAAAATATACTATACTCTCTCCAGGCAGGCATTTTTTCAGCTCCTTAACTACTGTCAATCCGCCCAAGCCCGAATCAAAAACTCCTATTGGACGATTGTCCATGCAAAAGCCCCTTTCAGGATCCATCATCTAAACTATACTCTCCTATTATATCAACCATTATATCAAATGCCAAACAATATAGGGATTAAGCTATGAAAAAAGCGGAGGACTAATCCTCCACTTTTCTCTACTTTAGCATCGATATTTTAATTATTTCTGGTTTTCGGCTATATTCTTTTGTGCAATCTCAATGGCTTTCGTGACCATATTTCCACAGTCTCTTGAGGATACGCTTCCCCAACCTTCATCCTTTACAATGTTGTATACACCGAGTTCCTTGGCTATCTCAGCCTTCAGGTTTTCAGACATCACTCCACCATTTCTAGCCATATCGATACCTCCTTTTTATGCGGCATCATACCGCACAAATAGTTTTTCCGATATCCTGGCGACTATGCTGATTAAAAATTGGTTACATTGCCAATGACCCGTTTTCAGTTTCTATTATCTGTAGTATATCTGCTTCCTGCCCAGTCCTTGCATCAATATAAACAATATAGGTATTACCCATATATCTTCCTTTAAATTCGTAGCACAATCTTTCCTTCCTGCCTTCTGTAGGTATTACTGCCAGCTTGGAAGACATTAGCTCTATGTTGGGGTTTACAAGCTTGCGTGCTTCCTCCATGGTTAGTTCAACTTCCTTGAGGTCTCGGTCCTCATGGGCCAAAAGATAGTTCCTAGCTTCAAAACCCAGTATACTACCATCCCTAAGGGAAATCTTCACCTTTATAAGGTCGGGATAAAATATGACTCCATCCTTTGTATATGCAAAATTTATAATGGTTACACCATCATACTGCTGCTGGTAAGTGGTCTCCATACCTGGATATCCTTTCTCTTGTAAAAATCTTTTTGCCCGCTCCTTTGCCTCATCTATAGAAAACTTCTCATCACCCGCCTCGTACTGGCCAATCATATTGACCACCTTGCCACCCTTTTTGCTTATTTGCATATGGATAGGTTGGTCGGGATTATTATTGGTTTCCACATTAAAGGTCCATGTGGCGAATTGCCCATCTCCCTCACCTGTGTAGTCTACCCTCTTTACGATTTTTTCCCCCACAAATTTTGTAGCAATTCCAGCAGCCTCCTGCCTGGTAATTTCGGGACCATCTAGGTCTACTTTTTGGTTTAGGGTTTCGGAAAAGGGACCATCATATATTAACGTAGGATAATCTATGCCAGTATTTTCAATGTCGACAAATTGCCTTGTTACTAGGTCATCGGTCTCCCCGTAAAATGAGCTTTCCCCCATACTTGCCAGCTCACCCCAGCCGGTTGATCCGCGTTGGACTTGACCATTGAGCTCAAATAAACTAGTATTTAGAGACGAAGCGTTTTGATATAGGTCTCTCAGATTATCAAGTTCTTCATCACTTATTGTGTTGCCGTCAGAGACCTTGTTATTTAAGAATTTTGTATAGTCAGACAATTGATTCAAGTATTTTTGTGCCTTCTTTATTGCTATATGGGACACAGGTAGCTGGCTGAGGTTTGTCTGGGCATATTCAGCTTGTTGACTTACATCTGAAAGTAGCCTTATATGCTGACCCCTATCTCCGCTAACCATCAGCTTTGACAATTTACCTTCCACGCTTGCGACGCTTCCCACCAAATCATAAAAGGATTTCTGATATATATTGTCCATATGTATAC
>DASRNC010000211.1:0-3939 GCA_035647595.1 Bacillota bacterium
CTATATTAACTGGTATATATGATTTTCTATCTACCATGATCACTTATATACCAAGATTTCTACCTGGTGTATTGAAAACCCTACAGCTTTCTGTGTTTTCTATACTATTAGGCTCAGTCATAGGACTATTTTCTACCATGCTCAAATTATCAAATAGGAAGGTGCTCATGGGTATCTCTTCCGCCTATGTTTCATTAATTAGGGGTACGCCCTTATTGCTGCTCTTGATATTTATCTTTTATGGACTGCCCAGTACCGGCCTTATGCTTGACCGCTTTCCTTCTGCTGTCTTAGGATTAGCTTTTCACAATGGAGCATACATAAGCGAAATTTTCCGGGGTTCTATCCAGTCTATTGATATAGGCCAACGAGAGGCCGCGCTGTCTCTGGGTATGAACAAGGCCCAGACCATGAGAAGGATCATCCTTCCACAGGCCTTCAAGCGGTCAGTCCCTTCATTGGGTAATCAGTTTATTATAGCTATCAAGGACTCATCCCTAGCAAGCACAATAACAATAACAGAAATAATAATGCTAACCAGGCAATATAGCTCTGCAAATTGGAATGTATTCCCCATATATACGGTTGCAGCAGGATATTATCTGGTCATAACCTTGGGACTGTCAAAGGTTTTGGCACATGTAGAGGAAAGGCTGAAAGTCAATGAGAGGTGACAAGATGAAGAATGTAATAGAAATAAAAAACCTACACAAGTATTTTGATGACCTGGAGGTATTAAAGGGCATAGATATGTCAGTTGCTGAAAATGAGCTTGTATGTATGATAGGGGCAAGTGGGTCTGGCAAGAGCACCCTCCTACGCTGTATCAATTTCCTTGAGAAAAAGCAAAAGGGTCAAATATTCATACTTGGTGAAGAGATAAAAAATGATGCAAGGATGATTACAAAAACAAGGCAACAGGTAGGAATGGTTTTCCAGCATTTCAACCTCTTCCCCCACCAAACTGTTATTGAAAATGTCATAGAGGGTCTGGTAACTGTAAAGAAAATGCCCAAGGAGGAAGCTTTGCCTAAGGGAAGGCTTTTGCTTGAGAAGGTAGGACTCGATGACAAGGAAAATGAATATCCAGCCATGCTCTCAGGCGGGCAAAAGCAACGGGTTGCAATAGCTAGGGCCCTGGCTATGGACCCAAAGATAGTCCTATTTGACGAGCCCACCTCTGCCCTTGATCCGGAGCTGGTAGGTGAGGTTTTAGAGGTAATGAAGGACCTGGCCAAGGATGGGATTACAATGGTGGTGGTCACCCACGAGATGGGCTTTGCCAAGGAGGTAGTTGACAGGATAGTTTTCCTCTATGAAGGTGGAATCGCTGAGCAGGGGAAGCCTGATCAGATATTTAATAACCCTGAGCATGAGGCTTTAAAATCATTTTTAAGCAAGGTTTTATCATAAATTAAGGATTGGTAGGCCCACATACTTGAAATCGTATGCTTGCTAAAAACTCAGGACTTTGAGTCAAATGACATATATTTAGTGACAATAACTAAAGATATAAGTGAAGAAGGGCCTTGTTTGCCTTGTTTGCCTGGTTTGCCTTGCTTGACAACCTAGCCATAAATCATTATTATATTAGCTAAGTATGTTTTAATCTTGCTTTTAAAAAGATAGGTTATTCATCTTAGAGAAATGCAGTATAATACTTAAACTTTTATGATAAGAGGTGTTGTTTTGGATGCAATAAAAGACAAACTTAAAGAGGTATTAGCCTCTGTATTACCAATCACAGCAATTGTGCTTGCGCTCCACTTTACAATAAGCCCTCTTGATACAACTATGCTATACGCTTTTCTTATAGGTTCAGCATTGGTTATCATAGGCTTGACTGTATTCCTGTTCGGTATAGACCAAGGTATTGAGCCCATAGGTCATGGTATAGGAAATACATTAGGTCATTCTAAGAGCTTTGCAATACTAGTCACAATAAGCCTTATCATCGGCTTTTTTATTTCGTATGCAGAGCCTGATTTGCATATTCTTTCAGGCCAGGTTGGCGATGTAACTGCAGGCCAATTTGGCAATACCTTGATGGTTATAGTAGTTTCTATTGGTATAGGAATAATGATGACCCTGGGTATGTTGCGTATACTACAGGGTGTTCGGCTACAGTATGTTTTTACTGCTGCCTACGCTATTATTTTAGTACTCTCCATATTTTCGTCCCCTGACTTTATGGCCATCGCATTTGATGCGTCAGGAGCTACTACAGGGGCAATTACAGTTCCCTTTATGCTAGCCTTAGCAGGCGGAATCTCTGCAATGAAAAAGGACAGTAAGGCCAGCGAAGTAGACAGCTTTGGCTTGGTTGGTATTGCATCGTCAGGAGCTATCCTGGGCGTTTTGGTTGCTGGTATTTTCATTGGCGTCGACAAGCTAGATGGTGCATTGCCAGCACAAGCTATTACAGAGGGCGTCAGCCTATCAAAAATATATGGGTCTAGATTGCCAACAATAGCTTGGGAGGCATTTATCTCTCTCGTACCTATCATTATTGTTTATGTTCTATTTCAAATAATTTCCTTTAAGCAAAAAAAGAGTAAGGTCTTTGATATTTCACGGGGCTTAATCATAACGCTAGTGGGACTCATTGTCTTTCTATTAGGTGTAAATGGTGGTTTTATGGCAGTTGGTAGAGAGGTAGGTATACAGCTCGCTTCAATGGACTCCTATCTTCCAGTCCTACTTGTAGCCTTGCTACTCGGACTAACAACTGTATTAGCTGAGCCTGCTGTGCATGTTTTAACTAACCAAGTAGAGGATGTAACAGGAGGGTCTGTCAAACGAAATCTAGTACTCATCTTTCTCTCTGTTGCAGTAGGCCTGTCAATCTTTATGTCTGCCCTACGTATAATATTACCTGGTATTGAGCTATGGATGTACCTATTGCCCGGATTTGGTCTTGCTGTGGTTTTGTCCTACTTTGTACCTGATTTATTTGTGGGTATGGCCTTTGATGCAGGTGGTGTTGCTTCAGGACCTATGACTGCAACTTTCTCCCTGGCCTTTGTTCAAGGTTGCTGCAACAGTTCCTACAGCTGACCTGGTAGCAGATGGATTTGGCATGATAGCTATAGTTGCCATGATGCCTATAATAGCAATCGAGCTTCTTGGAGCCCTCTATCAGGCCAAGACTCGCAAGGCATCAAAAGCTAGTATTTCTAAAAAGGATTAATTGGAGGTAAATTATCAATGGATTTGACCAATAACGCACAGCTGTTAACACTAATCCTCAATGAGAGTCAATGCCAAAAATGTGTCCGTCTCGCTAAAGAAAACGGAATACTCGGTGGTATGGTAACGATCGGTAGAGGAACGGTCAATAATGCTATTTTAAACCTGCTGGGCATAAAGAATCAGAAAAAAGAAATTATCAACTTCCTCCTAAGTAAGGAGCAAGCAGAAGATATGCTAGACCGGCTTGATGAAGATCTCCAGCTAAAAAAACCAGGTAAAGGTATAGCTTTTACTACATCAGTCTTGGGGTCCCTAGGACTTCCGAATCAAGTAAGGAAAGATATAGAGGTTGGCGAAACCACAAAAGCCATGGAGGGAAAAAGTATGTTCAAAAAAATGACTATGATTGTTGATCGCGGTATGTCTGATGAGGTTATGGGCATTGCCCGGGAGGCCGGAGTACGGGGTGGTACAATTCTACATGGGCGTGGTGCTGGCACAGAAATTGCCACAAATCTGTTTGGTATTGAAATCGAGCCGGAAAAGGAGCTAGTAATAATCCTAACGCCAAACGACTTGGTAGACAAGGTGATGAATGCATTGTCAGAGGGTCTAAATTTAAATGAGCCTGGGAAAGGAATCCTATTTGTAGAGCCCCTCCTGGATACAAGAGGCCTTGTTGAAATGAGCGATGAAAAAGAAGTAGAGTGAATATAATATAAGATAGGATAGGGCCAGCATAACAGC
>DASRNC010000212.1:0-2946 GCA_035647595.1 Bacillota bacterium
CCACTAACACTACCCCGCTTTGTACCGTATACATTGTAAAAGGAATCTGTTTCAACCTGGTCACAATGGCGGGAAAATTCTTGGGCTACAAACTCTGCTATCTCCTCTTCATAGCCCGATACACCTGGCATTTCTATTAGTTTTGATAAAAAGTCCTTCAAGCCGTAAAACCCTCCTTAATCTATTTCTTCATATATAATTATATCTTCCAACATCCTAAGCTCAGCCATGATCGTAGTTATGGTCAAGCCCTGGGGGATTTTGATTTTAAAATAGGCTATAGCCCACCCATCCTCTCCAGGCAAAACCTTTATATCTCTCATTGTTACATTCAATATACCTAAGACATTTGATACCCTTGCTACCTCCCCTGGTTTGTTAAGAAGCTCAACCTGCAGGTCATAATTTCTTGAATTTATAAAGAAAAACCCTTCAAACTTTTTCAGCAAAAATAAGGTTATGTATGAAAACACCGCAGCAATGAATGCACCCCAGTAAAAACCTGTTCCTATGGCAATACCAATACAGGCAACAACCCAAAGACTTGCGGCGGTTGTAAGCCCCCTTACCCTAGAGCCATCCTTTATAATGGTACCAGCACCCAGAAAGCCAATCCCACTGATAACCTGGGCTCCAAGTCTTGCAGGATCAGGAATTGATATATGGGCATAGGCACCAATCAAATATTCTGAGGTAAGCATAACTAGGGCCGAGCCCATGCAAACTAGGGTATGGGTACGAAAGCCTGCAGGCCTATTGCCTATCTCCCTCTCTATACCAATCAAACCGCCGAACACCATAGCCAAAAAAATCTTTAATAAGGATTCCCATTCTATAGCAACCACCTCCATGCTAGCATTGTTTGTAATTTATCCTTCAAGTAGCGCCGCTCCCCGCTTCATAGCTTGCTCATTTATAGGGACAAGCTCCTGCTTGGAAGGCCCTAGAACACTTTTCAATGCCTCAATTACACTCTCACTTTTAATATTAGACACTGCCCTAAGATATACACCTAGGACAACGGAGTTGGCTACCCTAATATTGCCCAGCTCTTGGGCTATCTCATTGGCTGGAATATAAAATACCCTTATATCATCCCTTTCAACCCTACGGTCCACCAGGGAGCTATTTATAAACAAAAATCCACCCGGCTCCAAGGTCGCCTCAAACTTGTCCAGGGATGGCCTGTTTAGTGCAATAACCGTAGTTGCACTGGTCACTATAGGCGAGCCCACAGGAGCATCTGAAATTATTACATTGCAGTTGGATGTTCCCCCCCTCATCTCTGGCCCGTATGAGGGTAACCAGGATACGTTTTTCCCCTCTAGCATACCTGCATAAGTCAAAAGCTGCCCCATAGACATAACGCCCTGGCCGCCAAAGCCTGCCATAATAATCCGCTCTGCCATATTAGTCTACCTCCTTTTTAACACCCAAGGGGTAGTAGGGCATCATGTTGTCCTTTAGCCATTCTAAGGATTCTATTGGGGTCATGCCCCAGTTTGTTGGGCAGTTAGACAATACCTCGACCAAAGCAAACCCCTTGCCTGCAATTTGCAACTCAAAGGCCTTTTTTATGGCCCGCTTGGCCCTAAGTATATGCCTTATATCATGCACAGATACACGCTCTATATAGACAACTCCATCCAGTGTTGCAAGCATTTCGCTAATCCTAATAGGATGACCAGCCTGGTCAACCTGCCTTCCATAGGGTGAGGTTGTAGTGACCTGCCCAGGCAATGATGTTGGCGACATCTGCCCTCCCGTCATCCCGTATATGGCGTTATTTATAAATATTGTAGATATCTTCTCTCCTCTTGCTGCAGCATGAACTATCTCCCCTGCACCTATTGAGGCCAAATCTCCGTCACCTTGGTAGGTGAAAACAATCTTATCGGGGTGCACTCGTTTTATGCCCGTTGCTACAGCAGGTGCTCTGCCATGGGCAGCCTCCTGCATATCACAGTTGAAATAATCATATGCCATCACAGCGCAACCAACAGGCGCGATGCCAATTGTCTCTTCCCTTATATCAAGTTCATCCATAACCTCAGCTATAAGTCTGTGAACTATGCCATGGCTACATCCTGGACAATAGTGAAAGGGCTTATTTGTAAGTGATTCGGGTCTTTGAAATACCTTTTTCATTATTATACGCCCCCTCCAAGTTTTTTAACTTCTCTAACGATCTCCTCTGGTGTTGGCACGATTCCACCTGTCCTCCCGAAAAAGTGGGAGGGTTTTTTACCATTTACGCTAAGAGAAACGTCTTCAACCATTTGTCCCTTGCTCATTTCCACTGTTAGAAAGGCCTTTACATGGTCCTTGTCTGCCCATTGCCTAAAGGTGTTATCAGGGAATGGCCATAGGGTAATGGGCCTAATAAGTCCTACCCTTATGCCTTCCTGGGAGGCTATGTCTATTGCACTTTTAGCTATACGGGCTGTCGACCCATATGCTGCGATAATAATATCGGCATCCTCGCAATTGTAGCATTCCACCCTAATTTCCTTCTTCTCTATTTCATCATACTTTTCATATATCCTATTAACATGTTGCTCCAGGACCTGGGCATTCAAAAATAGGGAGTTTATTATGCTGCGGGGCCTATCCCCCTTGTGGCCTGTTGTAGCCCAAGTTTTCTCAGGCAGGTCCCTGCCTTCTCTTTTTTTAAAGACCACCGGTTCCATCATCTGACCTAGCATGCCATCTCCTAAAATCATGACCGGGTTGCGGTAGGTGTCTGCTATGTCAAAGCCATCCATAACTAGGTCTGCTGCCTCCTGTATGGTAGACGGGGCCAGTACCACCAACCGGTAGTCTCCGTGACCGCCCCCCTTAGTCGCCTGAAAATAATCAGACTGGGCGGGCTGAATACCACCCAAACCGGGGCCTCCCCTAACCATATTTACCACAAGGCAGGGCAACTCTGCTCCTGCTATATAG
>DASRNC010000213.1:0-5425 GCA_035647595.1 Bacillota bacterium
ATTCAGATCAGAGGCTATTATACTATTTTGATTATGAGAGTAAAACGGCAATGCCCTTTTGTGCAGAGCCCAACTGTATGCATGATACCGAGGAGTGTCCTGCTAAAAACAACTATGATGCTTACATTATTGTTAACAATAATCTGTATGCCATTGAGTCAACTAGTGACAGACAGCTCAGCGAAGATATATCATACACTCAATCGAATATTGTATCAACAGATATTGGCGGGACTAATAAAAGAATTTTGGCCACTTTTGATGGGTCTGTCTCAGGTAAACCCCCGAGAGACAGCAATATTTACTATTATAAAGATTGTATCTATTTCGTTGCTGAAGCACTTGAAATAAAAGACTCTATCAATACTAATTATAGCAAATGGAATGCCTATTGCTATAACATAAAAAGAAAATCCTTAAAAAAGCTTGGCGAATTATGCAGTGGATACCATTGTTTTGTTATAGTCCAGGGCATGACAGAGGATAGGTTATATTTCAACTACCACTTCAGTGAAAAAGATTTAGATTACATTAGTTATGACAATGAAGATGACTATTTCTCCGATTTAGAATCACTCCTTCAAATAGATAACTTGTATCTGGATTTAGAAACCCATGAAATACATAAAAACAACCTACCCAACATAGACGACCAATCAAGGGTTTTTGCTGGGTATTACTTTTACAGTAATAACAGAGGTCATTTTATTGCACGTAACCTAATGGACAATACAGAAGTTAAAATCCTCGACAAGCCATCCTCGCATTATTATTGGATGGGTGACAGGCTGATATTCTATGTTGACAAAAATCCCAATGACAGTGAGTCGAAAATTGAGTCCGATATTGAAAAATATTATTGGTTACCAAAAACTAATACCATACATGAAATACCATTACGTAAAGACCAAATTGTATTTAAACCATTTATTAAGAAAGGTAAATATTGTTATGGAATATCAATATATCCCGAATATTCTGGTAAAGTATGTCTATCATACACCAAGGTTGCTAATTTGACTAAAGAAAACTTAAAAATAATTAAAGTTAGATAAATCAAAGTTCCACAAGAAAAGAGGAGGCGGATATGAATAAAAAAATAATAAAATCAGTCACATTATCCATAATTACACTTTGCCTTATTTCAACCTTAACTGCTACCGCTGCTATAAAAGGTGATGGTTATTATAAAGACTTCTACGACCATGGAAGAGAATACGTTGAAGGTAGGGTTGAACGGCCTAATGTTGGGTCTGAAGCAGGAACTAAAGCAGTAGCTTCAACTACATGCTCCAACTATAGGGCTGTAAGTGTTGCACTACGCGGTTATTACTATTTCAAGGAAGATACAACTATTAAAACCTTGAAAATTTAATGCTAGAGGTGGTATGCGAAATGTAAACATAGTTATGTATCCTGACGAAGGTTATTACTGTAACAAAGCAGGATCAAATCACAAGTGCGACTATTGGGGATTCAATGTTAGCTTAGAAAAATAACCTGGATAGGTAATGTACAGTAAATAAATAACAATAGTATTGTGGAACTTTTGATTTTTAACAATGTTATATGGGAGGTTGTTGAATATGAAAAGAAAAATAAGGAAAATTGTTGGATGCTTTTTGATACTATTCTTGGTTTTACTGATAGGCTGCTGTGACAAATCTTCTGATCTAAAAGTGAATGATAGAGAAACCCCACAGGAAAGTCTGGTAAATGAAACCCTCGAACCTGCTAAAACAGAAGGGCCATACATAGAATCGCGCCCGTCTATTGTGTACTTATTTCCGTCAGACTATCCTGTATCTGATGATGTCAGTTCAGCTATCAACAAGTATTTGCATGGCTTAGGGACTGAATATTCAGTTGACTTTATAAAATTGGATGAACATAACTATGTAGATAATCTTACATCGTATCTAGCGTCTGATAAACAATGTGATATTCTATATACAGGTATGCCTTGGGACAACGGATATGACTTGCTTGTTAAAAGAGATTGTTTGCAGGGCTTTAATGAGTACCTAGAAACTGAAAATGGCCAAATGCTAAAATCATCTCTTCCCAATGACGTCTGGTATGCACTTGAGCGAAACTATGAAATCTATGGAGTCGACGGTTATCCTTGGCAGATATCGTCTCCGCCATCTTACATGGTAAATGCTGAGTTAATGGATAAATACGGACTGACAGAGGATGATTTTAAAAAGCCCCTCATAGAATTGACTGATATATTTACTACTGTCAAAAAAGGTGAAGGTGAGGATTTCTATCCTCTATGGTCTTCAATAGCTTTTAATCTAAGTAGCATACCTCGAATTAGCAATGCAGTTATCATGAATCGGAATACATACAAGGCAGGTTTGTTGCTAGATAGTGAAGAGTATCTAGAAATATTAAAAGCCTTGTACCACATGCATGAACTAGGCCACATGCCACCAGCAGACATATCCAAAAGTAATAGAAACCTTGATACATTTCTTATCAAGTTTTTATTCACTACAGACTTTCCATATGCATTACCCGATACGAAGTCAATTACAAAAAATAGTAGAGTCGCTACACATGAAGATGCACTTACCATTTCCCTTGATGAATATGGTTGGTATGGACAAAAGAAAACAAGCTGTACCGCTATAAATACAAAATCAACAAATAAGGAATGGGCATTTGATTTTCTTACAAAAGTATATACGGATACCAAACTGTCAAACCTGCTACTCTTCGGAATAGAAGGTGAGCATTATGAAACAGAAGACGAGATGATACAACTTTCTGGGGCAAAATTTGACATGAACAATTGGCTTGTATACGGTAACAGCTTTATTGCCAGCCCTCTAGAGTATGAATTTAAAAATAAAACAGAGCTCTATATGGATCTGCATAACCAGGCTGAGCTAGACCCACTATGTAGGTTTATTTTCGATGATAGTGAAGTTAGTGATATCATAAGTGAAACTAATGAATGCATGAAGAATGTAGATAGGATATTTAGAGTTAGACTTTTTGAAGAAGGTGCGGACTTTGATGATGTCATAGATGGAATTCGTCAAGAACTTTATGTAGCTGGTGTGCAAACCCTAATTGATGAGGCTAATGCGCAGATAGATGAGTTTTTAAAAACACAGTAATAAGAACAGGAGTTAAAGCATGAATGTTTTAATATATGAGCCATATAAGCTCTTTAATAAACGTAGGCTCTTAGTTATTACTCTATTATTGGCTCTGGTATGTGTTCTCATGACTGCCAGGCAGCCTGCCAATGATTTTTATAGTGATTCAGCTATCAAAAGGCTTCACAATGACCTTGTGGAGCTCACAGATAAAGAAGAGTCCACTTTCCTGGCTGACCGGGTATTTGAGTATGAGGTTTACACGGCTCTTAACTGGGATACCTACGGCGATACTACTATAGAAAATCCAAGGGCTCTTGAGTATATCGGTGCCTACAATGAAAACGGAGTGCCTCTTAAATATACGGAACATCTATTTGCTGAAACCCAGTTATATAGAAATACCCTTAACCGCGTAAATGAAGTCATCGCTTATGATAAATACCTAGATACCATCGAACAGCAGGGTGAACAAATGCTATCGATCTCCATCTTTGGTGAGAAAAATAGTTATGAGTACCGCAATATACAAAAATCACTAGCTGCCTACAGGAGACTTAAGGATATCACGCCAACCTATGATATATCCTCTGGTCTTACACCAGCAATAAATAATCAAATGGCAGATATTTTCGCCCTTGTATCCCTCTTAATGGCGGTTGCTGTTCTAATAATTGAGGAAAAAGAAAAGGGCCTATCCCAAATTTTAAGATGTACAAAGCAGGGGGGAGGGATGCTTGCATATGCGAAGCTCGGAGCAGTTTTTGTGTGGTGCCTCTTTATAGGTCTCTTGTTTTTCGGTGGCAACCTGGCAGCAGGAGCCTTGAGGTTTGGCCTAGGTGATTTATCACGACCTATACAATCGGTGGAAGGCTTCCTAGGCTGTACGCTAAAAGTAACCGTGCTAGAGTATCTCATTGTCCACTTTGCTAGCAAAGTATTATCTTTTTTTGTTATTGGAGCCCTCTTCTCCCTGCTCTTTACCCTGGCAGTAAACCCAGTGTTTGCATACGGTACTGCTGTCGGGACTCTAGCCGTGGAATATATTTTATACGCAACAATACCACATGCATCTATATTAAGTCCAATAAAATACATAAACCTAGCTGCTTTTTTACAGACAGGTACTTTTTTGCACACCTTTAGGAGTATGAACATGCTTAGCTTTCCTTTGGGTTTAGTGCAAACCAGCATTATATTCATGTTAGTTATCTCTGGGCTATTTATGGTAATTACAGCTAGATGGGCTACAGGGCAGAAAAACAAAATATGGTCAACATACGAGCTACCGCCGATACTAACTAGGTTAAATCCTTTCAAGGGGGGATCGGTCAAGCTTGCCTTCCATGAGCTATACAAAACTTTTATAAGCAACAAGGCATTGTTAGTCATTCTTTTACTGTGTATTCTCCAGTACAGCTCCTACACTTCATACATTAGGGAGTACATTGAAGATGACGAGTATTACAAAAAATATGCCGAACAAATACAGGGGCCGGTAACAGAAGAAACCTATGTTTTTTTGGAAGAGGAGCAAAACCGCTTTGATGAACTATATTTAGCCATGGTAGACATAGATGACAAGTATAGTGCAGGGGAAATTTCAGAAGTAGCCTTGACTATGGCCTATATGTCAATTCAAAATTCTCTAGGTCCTATAAACGCCTTTGAACGGTTAAAGTCTGAGGTTGACTACATAGAAAAGGAAAACCCAAAAGCTCAAATTGTATATGACGGGGGCTACAACCAATTGTTTGCGGGCAGGGGGCAAGACAATGACATGAATGCAGTACTTTTGACTGTCCTTTTCCTTACCTTTATGATATCGATGCTATATGGCTCAAACAAGGCTTCTGACCTGGTTGTATCATCAACAAAACACGGCGGTGGAAAGCTGTTTGCAGTGAGGACCACGCTAAGCGTGCTTATTGCACTAATAGTTTTTGCCCTTGCCAACCTCCCCTTATTTATGAATATTGTAAAGGCCTATGGCATAAACAACCTATCAGCTCCCATTCAGAGCATAGGGCTCTTGCGAGATATCAAGATGGAAATGTCCCTGCTAGGATATATTATACTGGTATACGGTACAAGACTCTTTTTTACTATTCTAGTTTCCCTAATTATGCTAATTGTATCCAGGCTAATAAAAAACACAATGGCTGTATTCGCCGTAAACCTAGCTGTCTTTGTCGTACCAGCAGTACTATACTTTTTGGATGTTTCAAAAATGGGAAACTTTCTATTCAATGCTTTAATTAGTGCCAATCCGATACTAAGATGACTAAATATAAGATAATGGAGTATAAATG